>NZ_JBEYZW010000050.1:0-52535 GCF_040646215.1 Streptomyces sp. NPDC046215
TTCACCCTCGGGCGCCCTTTGTCATTTACCAGCTACCCCTCCCCCAAACCACGGGGGGGGGCCGGGCGGGTGGGGCCCCCCGCGGGGGGGCCACCAACCGGGGCGCTCGGGGTCAGCGCCTGAAGGCGCCCTTGGCCTTGTCGCCGGACTGCTTGAGACCTCCGGAGATCCGGTCGGTCCTGTCCTGCCTCCGCAACCGCCTGTTGCCGGCGGTCCTGCCGAAGCGTTCCGTGATCCGGCCGGTGAAAGCCTGTGTCTTGTGCCTGATCGTTTGTCCCACGCTCATGGCTGTCCTCTGCTCGTTCGATGGGTGGGGCTCCCGCGAGTGATCGCCGTGCAAGCCGCCATTTCCGCGGGCAGGGCCTGGCGCCGGGGGGATCAGCCGTGACTGCGGCCGGCCCGGCGCCTGCCGCCGCGCCCGCGCATCACGAAGCCGACGAGCCAGAGGACCAGAAGCGCGGCCGCGACGTACCACAGGATCTGCATCGTGAAGCCGAACCCGAAAATCACCAGGATCAGCAGAAGGAGAAGAATCCAGACGAGCATCGCCGGGCCTCCAGATCGCGGCAATTGTTCCTGGTTTCCGCGGGGTCCGGGCGAAGCGGGAAGGTGGAATGCTTCGCCCGAACGATCCGGAGCGGCATAGCCCTACGCCGTGCTGCCAGTCAACGCCCGGCGACGCCCCTTGTCAATGGCCCTTGGAAGCCGACGGGTTGGCCGAGCGCAGCCGGGACGTCCGGGGCGATCGGAGCCTCGGCGGGAGCTTCGGTCGGCTCGGCCGGCGGCAGGACGTGCTCCTCCCACCAGGCAAGGCCCATGACGGTGGCGAGCAGGACGAAGGGGACCGAGGCCGGAACGATCAGCGCGTACATGCGTACCGCCTGGGGTCAAATGCGTGCGACGCTGCGGGCAGGGGATCGGTGCCCGCGTGGAGCGCATCGAGGCCGTGCCGGGATCACGTGGCGAGGGGCGGGTGCGGGAGCGGCCACGCTTGTGACGCGGCGAGTTTTGGCAGCGATGCGCACGGTGCGCTCCCTGGGGAGCGCGAGGACTGTTCGGCGCAGCCGGGGGCCGGGGCGGCACGGCGCACGCTAGTCCTATAGGGCAGTCGCTGACCAGATGTCAGGTGTGCATCTGCGTGAGGTAGTCACGCGGTGACGCGGCGAGGTATGCACGGTCTCTTGACGGGACTATGCTGCGAAGCGAGGCCCCGGTCCCCGGCAGCGAGGTCCCGTTCCGCCCGGGGAGGCCCATCGTGATCGTCTTGTTCGCCATCCTGATCGTGGCCCTGTTCGGCTTCGGCTTTTTCCACCCCCTGTGGTGGGCGGCCGCGGCCGTGCTTATCTTCGTGGCCGTGCACTACGGCCGGAGGCATGAGGGCAGCCGGCGCCAGGACGGCAACGTCGAGTACCGCGACTACCGGAACTACCGCGACCGTGAGAACCGCTGGGACCGCCGCTACCGGCGACAGCGCCAGGGGCTCTGGAGTCGCCAGAACCGTCGCGACGAGCGGCATCATCGGTGACCGATTCAGTCCCCCGGTGCCCGGGGCCCTCGGCAGCTCTGCCGGGCGGGCGCATTCAGTGCGTGGTGAGGTAGGTGTCATGGAGCGGAAGGTCAGGATCCAGGAGGACCGGTGGATGATGGCGGCGGAAGTGGCCTGGGGCGGTGCGGCTCTGGATCCGGCCGTCGTCGAACTGCGCGCTGGGATCGCCCGGTCGCGCCGGGCCCTGGGCGGCCGGGCGGTGATCGACCAGGCCCTCGGCGTGATGATGACCTTGGTTCCATGCCCCCGCAGGCAGGCCGGTGTCCTGCTGGCGGATGTCTCGCGGCACGGCCTCCTCTCGCCCCGGGAGGTGGCCGCCGCCCTCGTCGCCACCTGCGAGGGAAGCCCGTTCCCCGAGCACCGGGACCATGCGCTGCGCGGTGCGCTGTGGCGCCTGCACACAGCAGGCCGGACATGAGGACCCGCGCCGAGCGCGCGTCACCAGCAGCTGAATCCAGACGGGAGATATCCATGATCCAGTCAGCTGATCTCCGCGAATGGCGCGGCGGGGACGTCATCGATACCGACGGGCACAAGATCGGTGTCCTCGAAGCGGTCTATGTCGATACCAGCACCGACGAGCCGGCCATGGCGACGGTACGGACCGGGCTGCCCACCCGGCACCGGCTGCTGTTCGTCCCCCTCGACGGCGCGATCGTAGGTCCGGGTTATCTCAAGGTCACCTATGCCAAGGCACTGGCGAAGGCGGCCCCCTCGATCGGCACGGACGACGTGCTGCCCGCCGAGGACGAGGCTGCACTCTTCAAGCATTACGGGCTGCCCTACGAGCTCGGTACGGAAGGGGAGCGGCAACTCGCCCGCCGCTGACCGCCGGCGGTGCCCATGGGGGCGTAGGCCATGGCTCTCATCACTGTGCTGTGAGGTAGGTGCCATGTGTCAAGCGACCACACCCGGCGAAGAGCGGAGACTCCTGACGACTGAGGCGTCGGCCGGAATGTGGCTCTCGTCATCGAGATCCTCGAACTGCGTGCGGAGAACGATCAGTTGACCAGGGCGCTGTCGAGCCGCGCGGTGATCGACCAGGCGCGCGGCATGGTGATGGCTCTGGCGCCGTGTCCCAGCGAGCGGGCCTGGGAGCTGCTGGTGGACGTATCGCAGCACTGCAACGTCAAGCTCCGGGATGTGGCCGCGTCCCTGGTCGCCACTGCGGAGGGCGAGCCGCTTTCCGAGCGGATGCGACGGGAACTGCGCGGCGCGCTAAGGCGCCTCGACGAACGGCGCTGAGGGCCTGTGCGTGCTGTGGACGGCACCGGGAGCTGTGTTCCCAACTCTCCGGTGCCTTCGTCCGGGCCGGCCGTCGAACGCCCTGCTCGGGTAGCCCGCCCCGGTGGGCGCAAACACGGATCCGGCATCTGCGCTTGGCCCACGTCCGGGTCAGCGTTGCTATTCGGGCCGCTGGGTCCGGGCGTTGTGCGCCAGACCGTCGGGATGCTCTGTCGTGCGCTCTCCGAGCTGAAGGACCAGTACGCGCAGCGCTGGTGGGCCGGGTGGCTGTCGGCGGATCTGCCCGACCTCCTGCCAGCCCCAGGCTGTGAAGGTGGATATCGCCGAGTGGTCGGACTGATCGACCAGGGTGACGCCGAGGGATGCCTGGTGGTCGGAGAGGAGGCGCTCCTGCAGTCGGCGGGCGAGTCCGGGGGCGTCCTCGTGTGGATGGATGAGGGTTTCGGTGATCGCGAAGGCGTGTCCGGACGCGGTGAGTTGTTCGAGGGTCTGGGGCAGGGGGACGTCGAACCCCTGCCACCAGGAAACGTCACGCTCCACGGGAACTCCGTAGGCGCAGCCGGTCAGTGCTTCTGCCTCGACGACCAGCATGTCGAAGCCGGGTCGTTGTGCGCCGTGCGCCAAGCGGTGCAGGAACGCCTGTCGGCCGTGGAACTCCTCGCCGGATGGAGTGGTGGTGGATTCCACGTACAGGTCCGCGAGGTCCTCTCGCAGGCCCTCGGTCTGCCAGCGGTTCAGCCGGCGCAGACGCACGGCGTCCATGGCGTGCGGCTCTGAGCTGTCGGGGTCATGTGAGTGCTGCGGAGTGTGCATGGGGCGCCTCGGTTCAAGAGACCGGGAGACGTGCGGGGCGGTATCGTGCCCAACTGGCGGTGCGCGGCCGGGGTCCGGGGTGTCTGCTTCGCAGCATAGCCCCGGACCGGTACTGCGTTGCCGCCCGCTGATGGCACAGGATCACTGGGGAGCGGGCAGGTAGACGGTGAGGGCGTGGCCCCTCTTGTCGAGGACGAGGGTGTCGGCGGCGGGGCTGACTTCTCCGTCGCGGGTGGAGTCGCCTACCGTTCCCCGGCCGTCGATGCGCAGGCGGGTGGCGATCGCGATGCAGCGGCCACCAGCGGCAGGTCGCCGCTGCTCCCCGCCGGGCACGGTGTCGACCAGCATGCGCGCGGGCGAATGCACGCCTGAGAGGGCGCGGGCGGCGGCGATGCCTGCCGCGACGGGGATGAGGACGACTCCCAGTCGGGGATTCTCCAAGGTGGCGGCCGTCGCGAAAGCGGCAGCGCCGGCTGTGCGGTGGGACGAGGACATCCCGCTCGGCGGATACGCAAGGGTCGGCGCTTGTCGAGCACCTTGGTGGCGACCTGGACGGCGGCAGCGGCAAGGGCCAGGGAGCCGGTGCCGCGCAAGGCGGCCCGGCGAGCGCTGCGGTTGCCGGTCAAGCCCTTCGTGGCCAGGGGGGCGAGGTTCGTGCGTTCGGCGGGACGCGGTTCGTGGGTTCGCATACCGGCCGGGTACCCCTGCAGGTGGTGAACAGGCTGCTGCGCGTACGACGCTTCGCGCCTCCATGCGGGGGCACTCGGGGTCCAGGACGCGCGTCGCGCGCCCATAGCTGTGGGGAGGACCTCGTGACGTCGTCTCAAGCACAGGACAGGGGCGGGGGCGCGGGTTCTGCCGCCCACGCCGCCAAGGAGGAGACGCTGACCGCTGCGGGCCGGGCGGGCTTCGTCGCACGTGGTGTCGTGTACGTCCTCATCGGAGCCCTGGCGATTCAGATGGCCCTGGGGAGTGGCGGGGAGTCGGCGGACCGGCAGGGGGCGCTGGACCAGGTCGCGGAGCAGCCCTTCGGAGAGGTGATGCTGTGGGCGCTGGTCGTCGGCTTTGGCTGCATGGCGCTGTGGCGGGGCTCGCGCGCAGTGCTCAGCAGGGGGCCCGAGCGTAAGGCATCCTCGCGACTCCTCGACGGCGGCCGGGCGATCTTCTACTCCTCGGTCTGCTGGGGAACCGCGGTGTTCGCCGCCGGTGGTGGCCAGGGCTCCAGCGGCAACGCGAAGTCCAAGGACTGGACGGCGTCGGTGCTGAAGCTGTCGTACGGCCAGGTCCTTGTGGGGGCCGGGGGTTGTCTCCTGATCGGTATCGGTGCCGTGCTCGCGGTACGGGCGGCGATGCGCAAGTTCCTGCGCCAACTGGACGTGGGCGCGATGAGCGACCACACCCGGCAGGTGGTCACCGGCCTGGGGGTAGGCGGGGGCGTGGCACGCGGCCTGGTGTTCGCCGCGGCCGGCACCTTCATCCTGATCGCGGCCATCCGCTTCGACGCGACCGAGGCTAAGGGGGTGGACGCCACGCTGCGCAGCTTCACCCACACACCGGTGGGCCCGTGGCTGCTGGTCGCCGTGGCGATCGGCCTGATCCTCTTCGGGGTCTTCTCCTTCGCCTCGGCGCGCTGGCGCCGCCTGTGAGCAGGGACTACCACGGCCCCCGCTCTGCGAGCCTGTGACGTTCCCCTTTGGGCACCGTGATCGCGGAGGGGGAGTGGTGGGCCTGAACCGGGCAGGTGGTTGCTGGAGCAGTCGATGGTGCAGGTGTTGGTGTCGAGGGGCTGGATGCGGTCGGCCAGGGCCCAGGTGCGGCGGCGGATGGTTTCGGCGGGTTACCGGACCGTGGCGATGGCTCGGTAGCGAACGGGGGGCGGTGGCGATTTTGCCGGCGACGTAGGCGGCGGGGTCTTCGCCGGGGACGGGGCGAGGGGGGAAGTGGTGCCGGGTGGGGGAGAGGCGGGTGACGCGGTCGAGGCGGTAGTCGCGCCAGGCGTTAGTGCTGATGTCGTGGGCGAGGAGGTACCACAGGCCGCCGGAGGCGATGAGGTGGTGGGATTCGACGCGACGGGGGGCCTGCGCGCCGCCGCGGGGTGGTGTAGTCGAAGGCGACGGTCTCGTGGTCGCGGCAGGCGGCGGTCAGCAGGGCCAGGGTCGCGGGGTCGGTGCGCGGGCCGTGCTGCCTCCAGTCGATGGTGGCGGTGGCCTGGTGCAGGGCGGCGACCTGGGTGCGCAGCCGGTGGGGCAGGACCTGTTCGAGATTGGCCAGGGCGCGCAGGGCGGTTTCCTCCATGCCGGTGAGGTGGCCGGCGGCGGTGCGCAGGGCGACGGCGGTGGCGGTGGCTTCGTCGTCGTCGAGCAGGAGAGGCGGCATGGCGGTGCCGGAGGCGAGGCGGTAGTCGCCGACGTGGCCGGTGGTGCCTTCGACGGGGTAGCCGAGCTCGGGCAGGCGGTCGATGTCGCGGCGGATGGTGCGGCCGGTGGCGCCGAGGCGTTCGGCGAGTTCGGCGAGTTCGGTGCCGGACCATTCGCGGCGCGTCTGCAGCAGGGACAGCAGGCGCAGCATCCGTGCGGGAAGGTCGCTCGTCATGTTTTCCAGAATGGCCGCCCTTTACGGACGTGAGGTGTCCTAAAAGCCTCCTAGCGTGAGGGCATGCCCGAGAACAAACCCCTCCGAACTCCTTCGAACGCGGTCGATCCGCGCAGGTGGGCGGCGCTGGCCGTGGTGCTGATCGCCTCCTTCATGGACGCGGTCGACGTGACCGTGGTCCACATCGCCTTGCCCGACATCCAGGCCGAGACCGGCGCGTCGACGGCGCAGGTGCAGTGGATCACCGGCGGGTACGCGCTGGCGTTCGCGTTGGGGCTGATCACCGGCGGCCGACTGGGCGACCTGTTCGGCCGCAAGAAGGTCTTCCTGCTGGGGGTGGTCGGCTTCACGCTCACCTCGCTGGTGTGCGGCCTCGCCGGGAGCCCGGAGCTCCTGCTGGCCGGGCGGATCGCGCAGGGCGCGATGGCGGCGCTGATGGTGCCGCAGGTGCTCTCCATCATCCATGTCACCTTCCCCGAGCGGGAGCGCGGCAAGGTCTTCGGGATCTACGGCTCGGTCATGGCCCTGGGCACCCTCGCCGGGCCCCTGGTCGGCGCCCTGCTCATCGAGGGGGACCTGTTCGGCCTCGGCTGGCGGCCGGTTTTCCTGGTCAACCTGCCGCTGGGCATCGCCGGACTGGCCGCCGGGGCCCTGCTGATCGGCGAGTCGAAGGCCGAGCGGGCCGCCCGCCTGGACCTGGTGGGGGTGGTGCTGGCCACGGCGGGCCTGCTGGCGCTGGTCCTGCCGCTGACGCAGGGCCGGGAGCTGGGCTGGCAGGTCTGGACGTACGGGTCGATGGCTGCCTCCGTACCGGTTCTGGGCGCGTTCGTGGCCTGGGAGCGGCGCCTGGCGCGGCGCGGCGGGTCGCCACTGGTGGTGCTGTCGCTCTTCTGGCGGCGCAGCTTCGCCGGCGGGCAGGGTGTGCAGCTGCTGTTCGGCCTGGCCTCGGGAGTGTTCTTCCTGGCCTGGACGCTCTACCTGCAACTGGGGCTGGGCTTTTCGCCGCTGAAGGCGGGGCTGTCGGGGATGCCGCTGTCGGCGGCCATGATGGCCGGCGCCGGGCTGTCCATGCAGCGGCTGGTGCCGCGCTTCGGCCGCCGGGTGCTGCAGGCCGGCGGGCTGCTGGCCGCGGCGGGCATGGTGCTGTTCGTCGGCCTGGCCGGTCACTACGGCACGGAGATCGCCGTGTGGCAGACGATGCTGCCGCTGATCCCGATGGGCCTGGGCATGGGGATGATCATCGCTCCGCTGACCGACGTGATCCTCTCCGAGGTTCCCCACGAGCACGCCGGCTCCGACTCCGGGCTGACCAACACCACCATGCAGCTCGGCCAGGCTGTCGGTGTGGCTCTGTCTTCGGTCGTCTTCTTCGGCCGGCTCGGGCCCGGCAGCCCCACCGCCCAGGCGCAGCAGATGCCGCACGCCTTCGCCGGTTCCCTGTGGTACGTCGCCGGCTCCTTCACCGCCGCGTCCGCCGTCCTGTTCGCTCTGCCCCGCACCGCCGGCACCAAGGCCCCGGCTGCGGCTGCCCCGGAGCGGGAGCAGGAGGCCGGGCCGGTCCCGGTCGGCTGATACGCCGCCGGCACCGCGGCCTCACTCCAACGGCCCGCACCACGGGCCACCCGCACCACAGGGGGGCAAGGCTCGACACCACAGCCTGTTCCCGCTCCCTTTTGACCCCGTACCGCACCCGCGAAAGGCATTTTCATCATGGGTTTCATGTCTCCCGGCCAGGTGGTCTGGTTCGAGATCGGCACCACCGACCCGAAGGCCGTCACCGACTTCTACGGCCCTCTCCTCGGCTGGAGTTTCGAGGTCGACCCGGACTCCTCGGTCGACGGCCGCACCTACACCCGCATCCTCGCCCCGGGCGCACCCTGGCCGATGGGCGCCATCCAGCAGGGCGACACCGGCGGTGAGACCCTGAACCTCTCTGTCCTGTCCGCCGACGTGCACGCCGATGTCGACAAGCTCACCGCGCTCGGCGCGCAGATCGTGGTCCCGGCCACGGCGGTCGGCGAGGTGACGGTCTTCGCCCGTCTGAAGGATCCACGCGGGAACGTCTTGTCCCTGTTCTCCCGTGGCGAGTCGGCCCAGCTCGCCGAGCGGGCGCAGGCGACCGAGGAGCACATGCAGCAGGCCGCGGCCGCGCCGCAGCCCGGCGCGATGGCCTGGTTCGAGATCGGCACCACCGACCTCCAGGCCACCACCGACTTCTATGCCAGCGCGTTCGGCTGGCGCATCGAGAAGGACGAGACGGCCGGCGGCAAGCCGTACTTCAGCATCTTCGGCCCCTCAGCCGAGTGGCCGTCCGGCGGCCTGTGGGACCACAGCGGCGACAGCACCGAGGGGGCCGGGGCCGACTATATGATGCCCTGCTTTCTGGTCCCCGATGTCGTCGCCACCACCACCGCAGCACAGCAGGCGGGCGCCCGCGTCGAGTACGGGCCCGATACCACCCCCGACGGGCTGGTCTACTCCCGCCTCCTCGATCCGCGCGGCAACCGCTTCGGGCTGTTCTCCCCGCCCGCCCAGACCACCGACGTCTGACCCCTGCAGGAAGCGGACCGCGGCCGGCGCCCCCTGCGCCGCCCGGTCCGCCGACATCGACTGCACGCTCTGCGGCCTCGATACCCGTCGGCGGCGGGAACACGGAAAGGATGCATCCCCATGAGCACCACCCCCTCCACCGGCACTCTCAGCGGCTCGGTGATCTCGTACGCGATCTGGGCCGACGACGGGCGCCGGCTCGCCGAGTTCTACGCCGCCGCACTGGGCAGCGAGGTCGGCGAGCCCTACCCCGACGAGCACGGCAACGAGGTCGCCTTCCCCGTCACCGTCGGCAACGCGATGTACGTCTTCTGGACCTCCAGCTCCTTCACCGCGCCCGCCTGGCCGCAGCAGGAGCTGCCCTTCCACATGGACCTGGCCTTTCCCGATGTGGCCGCCGCCGAGAAGCGGCTGCTGGAACTCGGGGCGAACAAGCCCGACTTCCAGCCCGGTGGCGAGCACTGGACGGTCCTGCTGGACCCCTCCGGCCAGCCGCTGTGCATCAGCCAGGCCCAACCCTCCTGACCGCAGGAGTTGGCCGGGCCGCACGCCGGAGGCACAGGCGCACTGCCCTGCCCGGCCCGGCACACCGTCCCCGCTCATTGAAAGGAACCGATCCCTCGTGAAGATCGCCCTGTTGGGAACCAACTTCGGCCAGGCGCACGCCGCCGTCTACGCCGCTCGCGACGATGTCGAGGTGGTGATGTTCGGCCGCGACGCGGACAAGACCGCACAGGCCGCCGGACAGTTCGGGTTCGCCGCCAGCACTGACCTGGACGCCGCCTTCACCGACCCCTCCTTCGACTTGGTCGATGTCTGTCTGCCCATCGCGCTGCATGCGCCGATGGTGCTGCGCGCGCCCTGGAGGCCGGCAAGCACGTTCTGACCGAACTGCCCATGGCCGGTTCCCTGGAGGAGGGCCGCACGATCGTGGCCGCCGCCGAGTCGAGCGACCGGCACGTGTTCGTGGACATGTTCGAGCGGTTCATCCCCGCCAACCAGGCCCTCAGCGACGCCGTAGGCGAGGGTACCTACGGCCGACTCCAGGAACTGACCTGCTGGAACGCGGTCGCTCTGTTGTGGCCGGGCGCTTCGCTCGGGCTGAAGGCGCTGCCGATGGAGGCCATGCACAGCGAACTGGACCTGATCACCCGGGCCCTCGGCACACCGGACCAGGTACACGTCACCGCGGTGGGACGCGACGCGGACGCCGGCGCCCTCGAGGCCACCCTGGCCTTCGACGGCGCGATCGCCCGCAGCTCGGTCTCCTCACTGCGGCCCAAGCCGTGGGGTGCCCGCAGCGGCTACACCGCCGCCTTCGCCCACGGCGTCCTTGAGTGGGTCTCGGCCATGGGCTACGACGGCAAGCCGGCCGGCACTCTCACCGCCTACAGCGACGAGGGGGCCCACGAGGTGGAGCTACCCGCCGCTGACCAGTACACGGCGATGATCGACCATGTGCTGGCCGTGCTGCGCGGTGAGGCCGACAACGAGATCAGCCCGGCCAGCGCTCTGGCCGCACTGGAGCTGACCTGCAAGATCGACCAGCAGGTCAACCCCGCCACCTGACCGTCCAGCCCTGTCCCTGTTGCCACCCGGTCCCGACCGCGTGGCAACAGGGCCCCAGGCCGCACCCCGCCCGCACGCCCCCAGCCAGCCAGAAAGCACCACCATGTCCCGTAAGACATCTGCGCACGGCGAGATCGTCATCACCGGCGCCCGCGTCCATAACCTCCAGGATGTTTCGCTGCGCGTCCCCAAGGGTGTCATCACTGTCTTCACCGGGGTGTCCGGCTCCGGTAAATCCTCCATCGTCTTCGACACCATCGCGGTGGAGTCGCAGCGGCAGTTGAACGAAACGTTTCCCTTCTTCGTCCGCAACCGGCTGCCGAAGTACGAGAAACCCGAAGCCGACCTCATTGAGGACCTTTCCCCGGCGATTGTGGTCGACCAGAAGCCGCTGGGCGGCGGATCACGCTCCACGGTGGGCACCATCACGGACATCGCCTCTCTGATCCGGTTGCTGTTCTCCCGCGCCGGGTCGCCCAGCGCCGGCATGTCGACGGCCTATTCCTTCAACGACCCCACGGGCGCCTGCCCCACTTGCCAGGGCCTGGGCTACACCATCCAGCCCGATCTGGAGAGGTTTTTCGACCAGGAGCAGTCCCTGGACAGCGGGGCACTGCGCTTCCCCCTGTTCAACGTCGGCGGCGTGCAGTGGTCCCTGTTCACCCGCTCCGGGACGCTGAATACCGGCAAACAGCTGAAGAAGTACACGAAGGCTGAGTGGCACATCCTCCTGCATGGCCGCGGCCCAAAGACCCCGGCAGGCGGAGCGGCCAAGAGCGTCGATGACGAGGGCATCCTGGACCGCTTCCACCGCCTCTACCTCAACCGCGACCTGTCCACGCTCTCCCAGCGCACCCGCGAGGCGGTGGAGGAGTTCACCACCGAGGGCGAATGCCCCACCTGTCACGGTGCCCGCCTCAACGCAGCCGCGCTGAAAACGAAGATCAACGGCCACAGCATCGCCGACCACATGGCCATGGAAGTCACCGACCTCATCGACGTCCTCGGCAAAGTCGATCACCCGCTCGGCACGCCGCTCGCCCAGGCAGCCGTCCACGCCCTGGAGCGCATCGAACAGATCGGACTGGGCTACCTCCACCTCGGCCGGGAGACCGGCACCCTCTCCGGTGGCGAGGCCCAACGCCTGAAAATCGTGCGCAACCTCGGCTCCAGCCTCACCGGCATGACCTACATTTTCGACGAACCCTCCACCGGCCTGCACCCGCGCGACGTCCACCGCGTCAACGACCTGCTCACCCAGCTCCGCGACCAGGGCAACACTCTCCTGATCGTCGAGCACGACCGCGACGTGATCACCCGCGCCGACCACATCATCGACATGGGCCCCGGCGCCGGCACCCACGGCGGACAGGTCATCTTCGAGGGCACCGCGGCGCAACTGCGCCGCGCCAAGACCCCCACTGGCCGCCACCTCGATGCCGCCGTCCCGCTCAAGACCGATGTGCGCACCTCCACCGGCAAACTGAAGATCACCAAGGCGCATCTGCACAACCTCAAGAACGTCAGCGTCGAGATCCCCACCCGCGTTCTGACCGCCGTCACCGGCGTGGCCGGCTCCGGCAAATCCACCCTCATCAGCAACGTACTGCGCGCCCAGCATCCCGAGGCGGTCTTCATCGACCAGCAGGGCATCGGGTCTTCCTCGCGCTCCACGCCCGTCACCTGGGTGGGAGTCATGGACGCCATCCGCATCGTTTTCGCCCAGGCCGGCGGCGCCAAGCCTGGCCTGTTCAGCTTCAACTCCACCGGTGCCTGCCCCGCCTGCGGCGGCAAAGGCACCATCACCGCCGACATGGCCTTCGCCGACCCCGTCACCACCACCTGCGAAACCTGCCAAGGCACCCGCTACAACGACCAGGCCCTCGCCCACACCCTGCACGGCCGCACCATCGTTGACGTCCTGGCAATGACAGCCCAGCAGGCCGTGGACTTCTTCACCGCACCTGCCGAGAAGAAGATCCGCAGCCCCCTCGAAACCCTGATTGAGGTCGGCCTCGGCTACCTCACCCTCGGCCAGCCCGTCTCCACCCTCTCCGGCGGCGAACTTCAGCGCCTCAAACTCGCCGGCCAGCTCGGCCGTACCAGCACCATCTACGTCCTGGACGAACCCACCACCGGCCTGCACATGGCCGACATCGAAATCCTTCAGCGCCTGCTCGACCGGCTCGTCGACGACGGCAATACCGTCATCGTCATCGAACACAACCTCGACCTCATCAAACGAGCCGACTGGATCATCGACATGGGCCCAGAAGGAGGCCGCCACGGCGGCCAACTCGTCTTCACCGGCACCCCCAACCAACTGCTGCACCACCCCACCTCCCACACCGCCCAAGCACTCCGCAACGACCTCGCCCCCTCCCTCAGGAACTGAGAAACCGCCCCTGGCCCCGACTCATAGGCACCACACCCAGTCAGGCGGAGCAGGGCGGATGGAACAGTGTCGACCGAGTTGCGGCAGGTGGCACCGTTGTTCGGGGCCTCGAAGTCTGCGGCCGACCACAGCCTCGATCACCTGGCGCCCTTGCCGGCCATCTCGCCGGCACGACGGCCACGCAAGGACACCGTCTACATCGTCGACGGCACCCTCGTGCCCACCCGTGACCGCAGCGTGGCCGCTTCCAGCACGGGCGGGCGTGCGGCTGGCGTTTGTATGACTTTACAGCGCTGGGGGTGTGCGCCTTCTCCGAGCGGGGGTATATGGCCCAACTATTGAGTGGAGGGTGGTGACCTGGTTCCTGTTCCTTCCTGCTTCTGCCGTGCCGGTGGGAAGCCCGCGTGCCTGTGTGCGGGTGTCCGGTACGCAGGCCCCTTACCGGACCTGTCTGTCACCCCATTGATGCCGGGGTGTCCGCAGCCGTGGCGGGTCGGTGTTTTCGGATCTTGTCGTGAGGTGGTTACTGTGGCCGTTGTGTCCGGGGTACCGGGCGTTGCGGTGCGGCTGTCCGGGCGCGGGCTGCCTCGCCGGGAGGGGGTGCCGACTGTGCCAGGCCGGTTCGCTCCTGTCGGGCCGGCGGGGCCGGTTCTGGTAGGGCTTGGTGGTGAGAGCTTTGGCTCTGTGATCCGGATCTGAGCAGGACCTGCAACTGCACCTCCTGAAAGCGGGCCGTCATGATTCATTCAGCTTTCCGCACTCTTTCGTCCGTTCCCCCTCAACCCGCTTTGTGTGCGAGTGAGGTACGGGTGGCCACCGAGATCCGGCACCCCGGCGGCACGCTCGTGCTGTGCCTGTCGACCCCGTTGCTTGAAGGACCCTTCGCCCGCACGGCGTGCCTGGTGCGTTCCGGCCCGGTGACGCTGCCGTCCATGGGGACACCCAGCACTTTCCACGCCGTGGTGGCCTCTGCCCCGCGCGATTTTCCTGAGTCGGTCTGATGGTTCTTGCGACCCGGGCCCTGCGGTGGTGCTGGCGGCGGATGCGCTGGCCGGGTCCGGGCTGCTGGAGGCGGGCCAGGCCGTACCGGTGGCCATGGATGCCTGGGCGGGGGGCGTTCCCGCACGGTAATGCTGGCGTCGCCGCGGTCGATGTGCGCAGGGGTGGAGCGTGCGATTGAGGTGTTTGAGGCTCTGTTGGAACGCCATGCCGATACTGGTCGTCCGGTGTTTGTGAGGAAGCAGATCGTTCACAACGTTCATGTCGTAAGAGTTCTGGAGTCGCGTGGTGCGGTGTTCGTGGGCGAGCTGGATGAGGTTACGGATGGGTCGGTGGTGGTGTTCTCCGCCCACGGCGTCTCCTCGCAGGTGCAGCCTGTCTTCGATACCGGCGGCTCCGTCCAGCCCTCCGACGCCACAGAAGCGATGATGTTTGCCGCCCGAGTACTGGGCAGCGGACAACCTGACAGCCGTCGGCTTCGATTCCCTTCTGGAGTCACAGTGAGGTCGACCCGCACGGCGTCCCGCACACAGGTGCCACACATCCCATAGACCATCACATGTCCTGGGACTGATGTATGCCGCAAGACATCGAGTTCTTCATCCCCTTCCCCTCCAGGATCAGCCCAGAGGTGAACCGTGCGCGCCCCCGGCATGTCGCATGGATGCAAGACCATGGGCTGCTGCCTACCACCGAAGCCGTCGCGTACCAGAAAGCCATCGACACCGCCGTCGTCGTGGGCCGGTTCCATCCGCAAGCAGTCGGCGACGAATTGAACCTGGCGATGGACCAGATGGCGTTCTTCCGCTACTACGACGACCACTTCGACGGCACTCTCGGCCAGGACCCCCAAAAGACCGAGCACGAGGCCAGAAGGGTCATTGAGGTGCTCCACGAGCCCGGTCGGGCGGACCGGTCGGTCCCGATGGTGGCGGCTTTCGCGGACATGTGGAGCCGGTCGGCCGAGGGGATGCCCAGTGCCTGGCGGGAGCGTGCTGCCCGCGACTGGGAGCACTTCCTGTCCGGCTTCGCGGTCGAAGCCGCCTGCCGGCAGGGGCGAAAAGTGCTGGATATTCCCGTCTATCTGGAACTGCGGCGGCTGACGATCGGTGTCCGCCCCGTGGTCAACCTGGCAGAACGCATCTCCCGCTACGAGGTCCCGCCACGCATGTTCGCCGGTGGGAACCTGGTACAGATGCGCGACCTCGCCGAGGACGTGGTCACCCTGGTCAACGACGTGCAGTCAGTCGAAAAGGAAGCCGGCAAGGGCGACTTCCTCTTCAACAGCGTCCTGCTCCTCGAACACAGCCACCACCTGTCTCGGCCCGAGGCCATCAGCGCCGTACGCGACATGGTCAACGACCGGATGCGAACCTTCCTGCACCTGGAAGAGGGCCTGCCCCGGCTGTGCGACGGACTCGCGCTCACCGCTCAAGAGCAGGAGGCCGTTGCCGGGTATGTCACCGACGGGCTCCGCACCGTCATCCGCGGCAACTACGACTGGGGCAACAGCACCCGACGCTACCGCTCTCCCTCGGCCCCAGCTCTCTAAAAGCAGACGTCCGGTGACCGTGAGGCACTCGGCCGGCTCCCATACCCGCGAAGAGAGGTGTCACCGATGGCAAAGAGCCTCGCACCCCGCAGTCAGCCCTACCAGTTGGCTGCTGCCCCCGGAAGGCGACCGCTGCTCGGCCATGTGCTCCCGCTCTGGCGCCGTCCTCTGGAATTCCTGGAGTCATTGTCCGTGCTGGGCGATCTAGTCAAGATTCACATCGGCTCATGCCCCGCCTACATGGTCTGCCACCCCGAGCTGGTCCAGCGCGTACTCGTCAACGCGCAGGCCTTCGACAAGGGCGGACCTTATTACGACACCGCCCGGACATTGGCCGGAAATGGAATCTCCACATGCGGATGGGAGGATCACCGCCGTCAACGGCCACTGGTCATGCCAGTATTCCAAAAACAACGGATCACGGCCTACACCCGCACGATGGCTCAGGAGATCGCAGACGTCACCGCCGCCTGGCCGTCCGGACGGGCATTCGACATCACCGCGGCGGCACACTCCCTTACTGTCCATATCACCGCCAAGGCCCTTTTCTCCGGCCATCTCGGCGCGTCCGCCGTCGACACCGTTGACAAGTGTCTGCCAGTGGTCGTCAAGGGTCTTTACCCCCGGATGCTCACACCCGTCAAGTCCGTCTACAAGATCCCCACGCCCGGAAATCGTCACTTCGACCGCTCACTGAGCAAGCTTCACCAGTCCATCGACGAGGTCATCGCTGCCTACCGGGTCACCGGAACCGACCACTCCGACGCACTCTCCGCCTTGCTCGACCACCACGATGAGAAGACGGGTGATCGACTCAACGACGCAGAGGTCCACGATGAGGTCTTGGGCATCCTAGTGGGGGCGGTTGAAACTACCCCGGCACTCCTGGCTTGGACCTTCTACCTTCTGAGTGAATATCCCGAGGCCGCAGCAAGGGTACGTGAAGAGGCTAAGTCGCTCCTGGCCGGAAAACCCGCAGAACCCGACCACATTGCCCACCTGAAATACACCCGCCGTGTACTCACCGAAGCCCTGCGTATGTACCCGCCAGTCTGGATCGTCTCGCGCGTCACGACAACCGACGTCGAACTGGCCGGGAAGATCCTGCCGCCCGGCACGGCTGTGATGTGGTCTCCCTACATCCTTCACCGCAATCCCCGCCTGTTCCCCGAGCCCGAGAGGTTCGACCCCGACCGCTGGCTGCCGGGAGCATCTCCCGCCCCGCCGCGCAACGCCATGATCCCTTTTGGAGGCGGAAGCCACCGATGCCCCGGCGAAACCTTCGGCCTCAACGAAGCGACCCTCGTGCTAGCCACCGTCACCAGGCTCTGGAAGCTGCACGCCGCATCTGGTGCCATCCTCCGGCCACTCGCAAAAATGACCCTGAGTCCCGGCCGGATCCCCATGGTCAAACTGCCGATCACGCAACCATAAACCCTCAAACGGCACTCCCTCACGGATGACTGGGGAAGGGGACGGAGCCCGATCCGGCAATTCCAACGATGCGCAGCAAGGCGACTTCACTATCCGGAACCACCGTAAACATCGCCCCCAAAGGTTGTCTCGGGGCGTCGTAATCAGCCTCCGCTGAGGGCGAGATTGCGCATGTGGGCAACGCCGCTGGTGGCCCAGAAGACGCCGGCGCCCTTGAGGCGGCAGTCGCGGAGGTTCTTCCAGTCCTTCATACGGGCGAAAGCGTGCTCCACGCGGGCCCGGACCTGCCGGTGCGAGGCGAGGCGTTGTGCCGTTCTTTTCAGTCGGGCAGCCGGTCCTGTCCGGCCGGGCGCCGGTGGGGCATGAGGACCCCGGTTCCCTGGTAGCCGCCGTCAGCGAGGACGGTCGCGTGACCGCAGGCGTCCTTGATGCCGGATTCGGCGAAGGCGGTGCAGTCGTTGCGGTTGCCCGTCAGGGGCCGGCCGACCTTGCCGTCGACGGCCGCACCAGGCGCTGGCACTGACGAGGGCGCAGTCCGGTGAACACCTCTATGGGCTCACTGCATTGAGCGGTGAAGATCTGCAAAAGCAGCCCAACGCAGCAATGGACCAGGAGTTACGAGACAGTCTTAACGACCTCGTGCATGGTTGGCGGTGGCGTGTTCGAAGCCATGAGCATTGATCATGGTTGGTGCGACACGGTCATCCGCCGGCAACCGGCCCGGATATCGCCAGCGCCGCAGCGGCCGGGGAGGGAGCAGCGGAGCGACGCGTTCTCACAGGTCATCAGGCATAAGATCATCCGACACCCACACAACTCTGCCGCCACCGAGCCCGCCTGCCAAGACCATCTATCGGGCGCATTTTGAAATGACCAGTTAGGCGTCACAATCGAGACGTCATATCCGATCAGCGGGACGGGGTGGTAACGGTTGCGGACATGGGGGTCCAGGCTATCGAGCGCCGTTACCGGCCGCTGTGAGCCTGCCGACGCCCCTTGCGCGCCACTGTGGACGGGGTTGCCGATCGACGGCGGTGTGTCGTGCACTGGAGCACCGGCATGTGAGGAGCCGGGCCGCACGCGTGCGGTAGCGGTTCGACGGTTTTTCGGGGCGAAGCGGCCGTGAGGTCACGGTGTGGGCACGACTGGGCCCCCGCGCGGGTGCCGGCTGCCGCGCGCCTGTTCATGCCCTCGCGCGCCGCTGGGGTTGGGGTTGTCGGCAGGTGGCGGTTTGCCGTGCACTGGAGGTACGAGGGAGAGCGGGGATTACTCGTCCTCCGACGTCGTTGGCGGGCCGGGCGCCACCTGGTCTGGCGTGTGGCGTGTTTAGGGGAGGAGTAAGTGGGCGGTGGCCGCGCACGGCACGTTACCCGTGTGCTGGGGCGGCTGCTCGCCGAGCAGGCCCGCTCACAGCGGGCGAAGCCGGGGGAAGGCGCTGAGGAGCGGGCGCGGGCCCTACGGGAGGCGCTGCAGGAACTCGGTCCCTTCTATATCAAGATTGGCCAGATGCTATCCACCCGCCCGGACTTCGTCTCACCGGTTGTCTTGCGGGAGTTGAAGCTCCTGCACGACCAGGTGTCTCCCGCGCCGTTCACGGTGTTCGAGCCGGTGCTGGCGGATGAGCTCGGGCCGCGGTGGCGGCGGCTGTTCCGGGAGATCGACACTTCAGCGCCGCTGGGCGCCGCCTCGCTGGCCCAGGTCTACCGGGCGCAGCTGACCGACGGCACGTCGGCGGCAGTGAAAATTCAACGCCCACAGGTTGAGGGGGTGTTGATGGACGACATGCGGCTGCTGCGTCGGGCGGCTCGCGTGCTGGCGCGGGCGGCTCCCCGGTTCACCGCCGTGGTGGACGTGCCGGCCATGCTGAGTGTGCTGTTCGAGGCCATGGCGGCGGAGGCCGACTTCCGCGTCGAGGCGGGAAACATGCGCCGGGGGCGGAGGCTGGCGCTAGAGTTCGAACACCTGTCAGTGCCCCGCGTATTGATGCCGCCGACGCGTCGAGTACTGGTGCAGGCGCTGGCCCCGGGGGTGTCGATCCGTGACGCCGATCCCGGAGACTTCACCGCGGCGCAGCGTGCCGCTATTGGCCGGGACTTGATGGCGTTCATGTATCGCGGCTACTTTCTCGACCGGTATTTCCATGCCGACCCGCACCCAGGCAACATTTTCGTCGCTCCGGACGAGCCCGCGCATCTGATCGACTGGGGAATGGTGGGCCGCATGGAGAGCGGCGCCAGCCGGGGGTTAGTGCTGGCTTTGCTCAACGTCGCCGCCAATGACGGCGCGGGCCTGGCCACGACCTGGATCGAGATGGGCAACCCCACGGCATGGGCCGATCTCGCCGGGTTCCGCTCAGACATCAGCCTGCTCGTCCCCAAGCTCAGCTCCGTCTCTCTTGAGGAGCTCGACTTCGGTGTCACCCTGACGGCGATCCTCATGCATGCCACCCGTCGCGGCATCCGCACCAGCCCGGTGATTTCCCTGCTGGGCAAGTCTTTCGCCAACCTGGAAGGGTCTATTCGCTACCTGTGTCCGGAGCTGTCCATCACCGACGTCTTCGCTGACAACCTCCGCACCATCATCTTCGGCCTCGCCCGCGAGACCCTCTCCGAACAGCAGGCCGCCCGCACCGCCCTCGATCTCATGATCGCGGCCCCCGGTGCTCTCCAGCAGACCCGGGGCATCCTGCGCACTATCGCCGACCAGGACCTCACCTTCCACGCCAAGGTCGCCGGCGAGTCCAACGAACCCGGGAAGCTCAGTGACACCGGCTCCCGTACGTTCTGGGCCGCCCTTGTCCTGGCCGTCTTCCTCGTCAGAAGAGGCAGGAGGATGTGAGCCCGGGATACACCGCCTGCCCGGTCCCGCCCGCCACGAAGGGTAAGCCCCTTGTTGTCGCGTCCCCGTGGTCTCTTCTTCTGGCTGGTCCTGATCATCTTTCTGTTCTTCATCGCGACCGCTCCCGTCGCCACCGCCCACGCGATCCTGGTTGTCTGGCGGGCGGTCATTACCCTTTTCACCGGGCTGAAGACGTTCATGAGTGTGCTCAGCTCCGCACGGTGACGGCGGTCGGCCGGCTGTCCCGAGGCGGGGCAGGAGCCCGCTTTCCCCTCGCGCCGTGGCGGCCTGAGAGCCGTCCCGAGCAAAGGAGTTCCTCGGTGCGGTTTCCCCGCAACGCCTTACGATGCACGCTCATCGCCGTGTCTCTGGCGGCGGCCACCGGATGCGCTTCGTTCAGCGCCACGTACGTTGAGCCGGCCCCGCAGCGGCCGCCTGCGGTTCCGTCGTCGGCACCTGGCAGGAGCGGTCCGACCGCACCGACGGCCTCCGCCGCGTCGCCCTTCCCGTCCGCGGCCCCGTCCGTCGGCGCATCGCGGCCGGGCCCGCTGCCCGCCACCGCCTCCTCCCCGGCCCGCGACGCCCCGTCGGCGCCTTCGGCGGGCAGCCGGGACATCCTGTCCCAGCGCTCCGCGACGCCACTCAGACCCGATACCGGTCCCAACGGGGGCAACGGAGCCCCACCGAGCCGCAGTCGTGCATGGGACGAACCTTCGTCGGCCGCCGAGGCCACACCGCCGTGCCGCCGACCGGCCTCGGACGGCACGACGCCGTTCGACCGGCCTACGGCCGACGACGCGCCGCCCGCCTCCCCGTCCACCGGTGCCGACCCAGGGGAGCACGACGTGCCGGACGGCACCGCCGACAACGATTGCGTGTGACGCTGTATCAGTCCCGCTTGAGCGCCAGCAGCATTGTGAACGCAGCGGACGGCACACCCCCGCGTTCGAAGGAGACGGGCAACCAGGAAAGCGCCCCAGCGAGGACGGCGGCCAGGACCTGGTAGGTGCAGTCCTGATCCGTGGCCGCGTCCCGCGCCCGGAAAATGGCCCCCTCACGTACGTCGTCCGCCAACTCGCCGAACGAGACGGGCCGGCGCGCGGTGGCGTCGTGCAGTGAGCCGTCGTGGTGGCGGGCCAGCTCACGTACCATCCGGGCCCGTCCGGGCGGCTCGTGGCGCGGGGCGTCGTCACGCATCAACGCACCCGAGACCCGTCAGGCACGGGTGCTCTTGTCGGCCGCCACCTGCCGGGGGCCGACGTGACCGGTCCGGGCGGCCGGCCGGTGGTCGTCATCCTTGTCGGGCCGAACAGCGTTGCTCGCTGCCGTGCGCAGGTCGTGCTCCAGGTCGCGTGCCCGGTCCAGGCACTCGTCGGTGAAGTCCTTCGCGTCATCGAGCACGTCGCCGATGAAACGGATGAGGCCGCTTCGGCGGCGGCCCTTGGAGCGGGTGGTCATGACTGGCCCTTTCTTCTGCGCCGGCTCTTCCGGCTCACGCGCGCGGGCAGGGGTGCCGTGCCCAGGCGGCGCCCTCACCGGGCGGGCCCGGCCACTCCATTCATGAGGACATGCGCCGCCCGCCCCGTCCAGACGCGCACCGGCCCGGCTGGCGGCACTCGGATGCCGGGGGAGGGGCGTGGGGGCGTACGGTGTAGTTGCCCGCCCCGTGGCTCCCGACGCGCTCCGACGGTGTTTCACACCACGCTTGTGGCCGCCTCAGCGCTCCGGCACGGAGAGGCCGGGACGAGCCGGGTGGCACGCACGGTGGGAAGCCGGCCGGTACCGTCTCGCGCAGGCGTTCGCGGAGGCCCCACCGTGCTTCCCCTGGTCGGCGAATGCACCTGCCGCTCCGCGTCCGGGCTGGTGGAGGCTGGGTATGCGCACGTGGACGATGACACCCAGGCCCTCCACCAAGTGGCGGTTGCCGGACCGCGGTGCGGCGGCCATGACGAAGCCGCGTCCGGAAAGAGTACGGCGTGGATCACCGCACACGGGCCCACCGCCGCGGGTGAGGCCTCTGATCAGCCCAGCGTGGAGGACCTTATGCAGAACCCTCCTGGCGGTATGACACACGTACCGCTGCTTCTGGCGTCCGTGACAGGCCCGGATGCCTTACGGGCCCTGTCGGCGGAAGCGCTGCCGGCGCTGGCGGAGGACATCCGGCGCTATCTGGTGGCGACGGTGTGCGCCTCAGGCGGTCACCTGGGCCCGAGCCTGGGGGTGGTAGAGCTGACGATCGCCTTGCACCGTGTCTTTCATTCGCCGCGCGACAGCGTCCTGTTCGACATCGGACATCAGGCGTACGTCCACAAGCTGCTGACCGGCCGCCAGAAGGGCTTCGAACAGCTGCGCCGGGCCGGCGGCCTGTCGGGATACTGCTGCCGCGCGGAGTCCGAACACGATCTGATCGAGAACTCGCATGCCTCCACCGCCCTGTCCTACGCCGACGGGCTGGCCAAGGCCCGCGCCCTGGCGGGGGAACGGGAGCGGGCGGTGGTGGCGGTCATCGGTGACGGGGCGCTGACCGGCGGCATGGCGTGGGAGGCGCTCGACAACATCGGCGCCGCTCGCGAGCGCCCGGTGATCGTCGTTCTCAACGACAACGGCCGCTCCTACTCTCCCACCACCGGCGCCGTCGCCACCCGCCTGGCCGCGCTGCGCGCACCCGGCCCGCACCCGGCCGGGAGCGACGTGTTCGCCGCGCACGGTCTGGCCTGTCTCGGGCCGGTCGACGGGCACGACATCCCCGCGCTGGAGGCGGCGTTCCGCCAAGCCCGTGCCCTTGCCCGCCCGGTCGTGGTGCATGTGGTGACGGTCAAGGGCAAGGGCTATCCGTTCGCGGAAGCCGACGAGGCGGACTGCTTCCATGCCGTCGGAGTGATCGACCCGATCACCGGCCGTTCCCCGGCCACCGTTCCTCCGGCCGTGCGGCAGCCGGCCACGTGGACAGAGGTCTTCGGCCAGGAGCTTCTGGCCCTGGCCGAAGAGCGTCCGGAGCTGGTGGCGGTGACCGCGGCGATGCTCCGGCCCACCGGCCTGCACCCCATGGCCGTGGCCCACCCCGACCGCGTCTTCGATGTCGGCATCGCCGAACAGCACGCCGTCACCAGCGCCGCGGGCTTGGCCATGGGCGGCCTCCACCCCGTCGTCGCGATCTACGCCACCTTCCTCAACCGCGCCTTCGACCAGATCCTGATGGACGTGGCCCTGCACCACCTGCCCGTCACCCTCGTCCTGGACCGCGCCGGGATCACCGGCCCCGACGGCCCCTCCCACCACGGCATGTGGGACGTCAGCCTCCTCGCCCTCGTCCCCGGCCTGCGTGTCGCCGCCCCCCGCGACACCACACGCCTCAAAGAACTGTTGCGCGAAGCCGTCGCCACCGATGACGGGCCCACCGCCCTGCGCCTGCCCAAAGCCACGTCCGGGCCGGACCTGAAGGCGCTGGCACAGATGGACGGCATGGACGTCCTCCACCGCAGCGCCGGCCGTCCCCTGGACGTCCTCCTCGTCACCACCGGCCCCACCGCAGGCGCCGCCGTGGCGGCGGCCCGGCAGCTGGACGAGGACGAAGAGATCGGCTCCACCGTGGTCGACCCCCGCTGGGTCACCCCCGTCAACCGTGCCCTCGTCCACCTCGCCGCACGCCACCACCTCACCGTGACCGTGGAGGACAACACCCGCACCGGTGGCTTCGGCTCCGTCCTCGCCCAGGCGTGCGCCGACGCCGCCGTCACCACCCCGGTACGCTGCCTGGGCCTGCCCCGGGCCTTCCTCCCCCACGGCACCCGCACCGACCTCCTGGCCGACGCCGGACTCGACGCCGACGGCATCGCCACCGCCGTCCTGCGCGCCCGCACCGACTGCCTCACCCACGACGTCGCCCCCCTCAACGGACGGCGGAGGTCACGATGACCACCCGCCTCCGGCTGCCCGCCCGGCCCCCCGGTTCCCCCGACCTCCGGAGCGCCGCCCGGACCGGCGAGTTCCTGGCGCCGATGTTCTCGCCCCGGGCAGCGCTCCGGCCCCGGTGCCGGCACCCTGCGGCCGAGGAGCGGTTCCGTGCTCGACCGTGAGACATCCGCGAGGCTGCGGTATCCGTTCCCCACCCTGTCAACCCGCACGCGACGGCCATGCAGGAGCACACCGACCGCTGCTGGATCGACGGTGAGTGGGCGGGACTCGTATCGCCCGAGGTCGCGGAGTGCTTCAAGAAGACCCGCACTGCCTACATGGCGGCGTACTTCTACCCCATGGCGACCTGGGACGGCTCAAACCGCTGGCGCGGATGATGCTTCGCCGCGGAGCCCGTCGCCCGCGCCGCGGCCCGCACACACACCGAACGGAGCCCCTCATGCCCCCGCCACCGCATGACAGCGGTATCCACGGCAGTACCCACGGCCGTGACCTCACCGACAGCCCCCGCGGGCGATCGTCCCGCTCCCCGGCCGACGAAGCCCGCCGCGTACGGGAGACGTCCTGATGACCACCCACCTCGGGTTGCCCATCATCCCCCCGAAGGCACCGCAGCGCCGTGCATCGCGGCGGATCCGGGTCGGTGACGTTCCGGTCGGGGGCGGCTCGCCGGTCTCCGTGCAGACCATGACGACGACCACGACGGCGGATGTGGACGCGACGTTGCGGCAGATCGCGGAGGTCACGGCCGCGGGCTGCGACATCGTGCGGGTGGCCGTACCCTCGCGGGATGACGCCGACGCGCTGCCGGCGATCGTCGCGAAGTCCCCGCTGCCGGTGGTGGCGGACATCCACTTCCAGCCCCGTTACGTCTTCGCCGCGATCGACGCCGGCTGCGCGGCGGTGCGCGTCAACCCGGGCAACATCAAGCGTTTCGACGACCGCGTCGCCGACATCGCCAAGGCCGCCTCGGCCGCGAAGGTGCCGATCCGCATCGGTGTCAACGCCGGCTCCCTCGACCCCCGGCTGCTGGCCAAGCACGGCGCCGCCACACCCGAGGCGCTCGTGGAATCGGCGCTGTGGGAGTGCTCGCTGTTCGAAGAACACGGCTTCCAGGACCTGAAGATCGCGGTGAAACACCACGACCCCATGACGATGGTCACGGCCAACCGCCTCCTGGCCGCCGCCTGCCACTACCCCCTCCACCTCGGCGTCACCGAAGCCGGACCCGCCTTCCAGGGCGCGATCAAATCCGCCGTCGCCTTCGGCATCCTCCTCGCCGAAGGCATCGGCGACACCATCCGCGTCTCCCTCTCCGCCCCACCCGTCGAACAGGTTAAAGCCGGTACCCACATCCTCCAGTCCCTCGGCCTGCGCCCCCGCCAGCTGGAGATCGTCTCCTGCCCCGGCTGCGGCCGCCTTCAAGTCGACATTCACAAGCTCGCCGCCCAGGTCCAGGCCGCCTTCGACGGGTTCCCCCACCCCCTCCGCGTCGCCGTCATGGGCTGCGTCGTCAACGGCCCCGGCGAAGCCCGCGAAGCCGATCTCGGCGTCTCCTGCGGCAACGGCAAAGGCCAGATCTTCGTCCACGGCGAAGTCGTCCGCACCGTCCCCGAACACCGCGTCGTCGACACCTTGGTGGAAGAAGCCCTGCGTCTCACCGAACTACCTCCCCCCGAAACGAGTGACCCGGCATGAACCCGCCCCCCACCCTGACCACCGAACCCCCCGACCTCGCTCACCTCCGCCACCGGGTCGAAGAGGCCCTGACAGCCTTCGTCAACGCCAAACGCGAGGCCACGCGCGAGGCCGGCATGCCCGGGGAAGCGACCGAGACCCTGGCCGACTTCGTCCTCGACGGCGGCAAACGCCTGCGTCCCCTGCTATGCCTGCTCGGCTGGCACACCGCCACCGAGACGCCCCCGCCCCCGGCGGTCGTCCGCACGGCCGCCGCTCTGGAGATCTTCCACGACTTCTGCCTCATCCACGACGACGTCATGGACCACTCCGCCCTGCGCCGCGGCCACCCCACCGTCCACCGCGTCCTGGCGGCCCACCACCGACCGGCCCGCACTCAGGCCGGCGCCGACGAACTCGGCGCCCACGCCGCCGTACTCGTCGGCGACCTCGCCTTCGTCTGGTCCGACGAACTCCTGCACACCGCCGGGCTGACTCCGGTGCAGACGGAGGTCGCCTGGCCGCTGATCGACGCCATGCGCTCCGAGGTCGTCCAGGGCCAGTACCTCGACCTCGTCCAGGGCGACGCGCCCGACACCGACCTCGACGCCCCGCTGCGCGTCATCCGCTACAAGACCGCCAAGTACACCGTCGAACGCCCCCTGCACATCGGCGCCACCCTCGCCGGGGCCGGCCCCGCCCTCCTCCAGGCCCTCAGCGCCTACGCCCTCCCGCTCGGCGAGGCGTTCCAACTCCGCGACGACCTCCTCGGCATCTTCGGCGACCCCACCCACACCGGCAAACCCAACCTCGACGACCTCCGCGAAGGCAAACACACCGTTCTCATCGCCCACGCCCTCCACCACGCCGACCCCGGCCAACGCGCACTCCTCCGCCACGCCCTGGGCGACCCCCACCTGACCGAAGACACCGCCACCCGCGTCCGCGCCGTCCTCGTCTCCACCGGCGCCCACGCCATCGTGGAACAACTCATCCGCGACCGCCGTGAACAGGCCCTCAACGCCCTCGACGACCTCAACGCTCCGCCCGCCACCCGCCGCGTTCTGCAGAACGTCGCCTTGACGACCACCGTGAGGCAGTCATGACCACCGCCCCGACCCCCCGCCGCATCCTGCTGGCCTCACCACGCGGAGTCTGCGCGGGCGTCGACCGCGCCATCGAGACCGTCGAGAAGGCCCTGGAGCGGTACGGGCCGCCGGTCTATGTGCGCCATGAGATCGTCCATAACAAATACGTGGTGAAGACCCTGGAGAAGAAGGGCGCGATCTTCGTCGACGAGACGTTCGAGGTGCCCGAGGGCAACATCGTCATCTTCTCCGCGCACGGCGTCGCCCCGGTCGTCCACGAGGAGGCCGCCCGCAGGAAGCTGGCCACCATCGACGCGACCTGCCCGCTGGTCACCAAGGTCCACAAGGAAGCCGTCCGCTACGCGCGCGAAGGCTACGACATCCTCCTCATCGGCCACGAGGGCCACGAAGAGGTCATCGGGACCTCCGGCGAGGCCCCCGACCACATCCAGCTCGTCGACGACCCCGACGACGTCGCCAACGTCGAGGTCCGCGACCCGGACAAGGTCGTCTGGCTCTCCCAGACCACGCTCTCCGTCGACGAGACCATGGAAACCGTCGGCGCCCTGAAGAACAAGTTCCCCAACCTCCTCTCCCCGCCGTCCGACGACATCTGCTACGCCACGCAGAACCGGCAGACCGCGGTCAAGAAGATGAGCGCCGAGTCCGACCTCGTCATCGTCGTCGGCTCCAAGAACTCCTCCAACTCCGTCCGACTCGTCGAAGTCGCCCTCGGCGCGGGAGCCGGCGCGGCCCACCTGGTCGACTACGCCGATGAGATCGACGAGGCCTGGCTGGACGGCGTCGACACGGTCGGCCTCACCTCCGGCGCCTCCGTCCCCGAAATTCTCGTCGAGCGCGTCTTGGAATGGCTCGCCGCACGCGGCTACGAGGACGTCGAAACCGTCAAGGCCGCCGAGGAGTCCATCGCCTTCTCCCTCCCCAAGGAGCTCCGCCGCGACCTGCGCGCCGAGGCCGCGGCACCCGTCGAGGTGCGGAGGGCGACACGACCAGGCGGCGAGTGGTGAACTCTGAGTGGGAAGACGCGTAGCGGAGCGGATTCCCGGCCTGTCACTGTATGGAGCAAGGCAATGCTCGGGGTGTCGGGTAGCGACCTGTCGTACGGTATGACGCCTTGGCTCCCCTGTCCCTACGCCGCGGTGCAGCTGAGACAGAACAGGTCCTGGACGCGATCCGTGCGTGACCGCGCTTCCAGGTCACCGGTCCCGTGGTGGCCGAGCCCCGTGACGTCCCGGGTGAAGTTGGGGACGTGGTCGGCCTCGGCGGACAGTTCATCCATTGCGCCTTCGGCTGCGCGGGCACCGGGCGCCGTGGTCTCTTTCGCCTAGCGGACGCGCGGCGCTGCCACCTGGTCAGCTGGGCCCCGGCCGTTGCTCTGGACCGGGCCCGGGGCCGGGAGCCCCATTGCGAGGTCATGAAGAAGAAAGGGGACGCAGGTGTCCTAGCGGCCGGGCGGGTGCTCCGTTGAGGGAACTTGGAGGGCGCGGTCGAGTCGGTGGTCGTGGGCCAAGTGACTGGTGGTGTCGGTGTAGCGGGGGATGATGGCCTGGCTGTAACCGGCCCCCGCGAGATACAGGGCGCAGGTGTCGGCCCAGTGCCGCAGCCCGGTTCGGTCGGACATGGTGAGGTCGGCGCTTTCGGCGAGCTGCGGCAGGGCGCGGCTCAAGGTGGTGAACTCTTCGGCGAGCTTCGTGATGCGGTCGGCTGCCGCGGTGCGGGCGGTGTGCGGGGAGTGTCCTTCGGCTTCCCAGGCCAGCAGGACGTTGTCGTCGTTGCCGTCGACGCGTTCGCGTTCCACGGAGTACAGGTCGTTCAGGAAGACAGTGATGTCCGTGATGATCCGGCGGATGCACTGGATCTCGGGCAGGGCGAAGACGGCCGGAGGGATCTCCCAGTCGCACGCCGCCTCGAACAGGTCGCCGTAGGCGTGCATGCCGACGGTGAGGCGGCGCACCTTCAGGCGCTCGGTGAAGGGCAGCGGTGGCCCGCTGCGGGCGCGGTGCGCCGTGGCCTGGATGACCCCGCCCCACCACAGGGTCAGGTGATGGCGGTGGCGCCGCAGCCATACCGGGCTCATCAGGCGCGCGAAGTCGGCGAGGAGGTCGGCCATGGCGCGGGAGAACGGGTGGCGCGCGGTGACCGGTTCGGATGGCGGGTGTTCGATCGCCGTCATCATGTGGTTCAGCACGCGGCACGTGACGTCCAGGCGGCGCCCCAGGGAAGTGCTGTCGAACTGGTCGTCGAACATGATGCCCAGGGAGAGCCACTTGTCGATCAGCAGCAGTCGATCGGCGGGTGCGTCGGGGAAGCACCAGGCTTCGAGAGCGGTGAGGTCGACGTGGTCCCACCAGCGGCATGCGGCTGATGTGGGCAGCATGCCCATGTCGATAGCCCACTGGCGCGTCCGGGGACGTACCCGGTCGGCATGGGGGTTACGGCGCAAGGGGAAGGGTAGCTCGACGACGGGCCAGCTGTCGGTGTGAGCGGTCATGAGGCGGCACTCCTTCACCGCCCGGCGTGGGCGGGCGCCCGTGCGCGGACGGACGGTGCGGAAACCAGAGGTCTGCCGTCTTCCACTCCAGCGACAGGCCGCTTCGGTGGGCGGAACCGCCGGAAGCCGGTTCGTTCGGCGTGGATTCGGGCCTCCCCGACGGGGGACCGCGACGGGGCTCCACCTGCCACCCTCAACGCTAGGGTGGATCCTGGCCCACGCCAAGGGCGTATCGGGGAGAGTGGGTGCTAACGGCCATGACGGACACTCCATGGCGTACGCGGCGCACGGTGGAAGCGTGGCCAGGGCCGGCCAGGCCGGGTGAGTGAGCTTTTACTGGACCCCAGGGTTCCGGACGGCAGTGACATCGACCTTGGGATCGCGTCGATGCAGGAACCGAGCAGCAGGCCTTCGCCGCCGACGGCGCGGGTGGTTCGCCGGCCGGGGCCCCTTTTCGCGGACCCCGACCGCGTGGCGCGCGCACGACGGTCGAGTCGACCGCGACCACCCACTCTTCTCCCGCAGCCGACCACCCCGTTTCCGGGCCCGATTCGGCAGCAGCGGCCCGATCCGCGCCCACTGCGCGTCAGTCAACGGCACACCGAACCAGCGATCAGATGATCCGAAAGAAAACAGCCTACGAACACCTGCCGAGGTCAACGGCCCGGCTACCGGCGCCGGAGCAGCTCTGTGTATGCCGTCACAGGGTCGGCACGTGGCTGTGCCGAGTGTGGCGGCCGGGCCCATCTCGCCCGTGTCCATGGTGGGTGTGCGCCGGGCTGCGCGCTTGTTGCGAACGTTGAGTGCGCCTGTGCGCCCTGCCCGCGCAGGATCGTACCCCCTTTGGACAGCCCGTTTCACCCCCCCCGGCCCCAGGATGAAGAAGGCTCACTGGCACGCCCAGAACTGTTTTGAGCTGGTCGGCTGCCTCTTCTTCGATAGCCAGGCGTGAGTTGGTGTGGCAGGCGGCAAGGTAGTCGCTGCGAATGTACGGGTGATCGTTGGCCTCAACTATTAGCGAAAGACGAGAGGTTGCGGTAGTGGCCGGGTTGCGGGGCGAAGAGCGCGTGTTCCCATCGATGGACATGGGTCATGTTCCTGGAGGTCTGGAGCTGGTCGGCGAGGCCTGGGAGGGTGGCGCTGAGGAGGTCTACTGAGCGTTCGGCGAGTGTTGCGTCGTCGAGGTTCTGGTTGAGCTCGGTGTAGTCGGTTCGGTGGTAGATCGTTACCAGCCCCTCGGCACCCCCTTACCGGGGTTTCGGCGGTGCGAGGTGCTGCCATATCCAGGCGATGTCGGGGTACGGGGGAGGAGTGAGGTCGTCGGGGTCCCACAGCAGGGGATTCGTACTCGGGCTGATCAGGGGCTGAGTCGCCGGGGCATCGGCTTGGCCGGCCAGGCTGGTGGTGAGGTAGCGGGCGCTGGTCGCGGTGAATACGACGGTGGCGGGGATCCACTGGGGGAGTTCGGCGGCGTAGCGGGCGACGGCCGGTCGCGGATCCTCCAGGAGTTGCTGCTGGAGGCGCAGCATGAGGCAGAGCGTGCGCTCGTAGAGTTCTGCGGCCTTCAGTAGCGCGGTGGTGGTGTCGAGGGAGTGTTCGGTGGCGAGGGCGGTGAAGAGGCTGATGCCGTCCTGGCCGTTCTGGGTTTCTTTGGCCAGACTGCCGAGGTCGTTGATGATGGTGCAGGGGTAGAACACTGACTGGGTGAAGGCGCACACGAGTGGGTCGTAGAGATCGGCCGTTGTCATCGCGTACCCGGCGCCCGGCCCCGTGTATACGGCCAGGGGCCCGCTGCCGGCTTTGTATCTGCGCATGCGCAGATACTCGCCAACCGTGGGTGGTGTAGTGCGGGACTGGAGCGCGAGTTTCCACAGTTGGCCACCGAGCCACAGGTCGTTCTCGCTGCGGAGCATGGCCATGGCGTCCGGGTCCAGGCACGCCTCCAGGAGGCGCCGCAGGTCGCGGAGGCTGGTGAGGAACGGGTCCGACGGCAGGGGGATGTCGGACGGCTCATACAGGACGCGGTTGGCCTCGCCCGTCAGCGCCATCGCACGGGCTGGATCCTCTGCCAGGTGGTCGAGGTGGTCGTCCCACAGGAAAGCCCAGTAGGTGTAGCAGGTCATGGCGATCGCCGCCTGCTCGGTGACATAGGGCATCCCGCGGGCGACGAATGTGCCGATGTTCACCCGGGTGATGCGGGAACCCGGAGCGCACAGTCCTTGACCGACCGCCCAAGCGGCCCCGGCCCGGTCGAGGAACGCACCACCGGCCGGATGCTCCTGGAGGGGCACCGGGCAGTAGAGTTGCAGGCCCTCGGGGGCCAGGCTACCCACGAGCCGGCTGAGAGGGGTCGTCATGCGGTGCCTCCACGGCGGTTCCTGTGCCGGTCTGTCAGGTGTCAGTGGTCGCGGGTGGTGAGCAGGCGGGCCAGAGCCGTGAGTTCGGCCCCGGCGCCCGGTTCGGGTCGGGCGCCGTGCAGGCGTTCCAGGGCCTGTCGGGTGTGCCGTTCGCATTCGTGCCTTGCCCAGGCGCGACCTCCGGCCTGTTCCACCAGGCGGGCCGTCAGCTCCTGCTCGGCGGAGGACAGCGGGCCGGGGCACGCGTACAGGGCACGCAACTGCTGTGCGGCTGGGTCGTCGGCGCCCAGCGCAGCCGCGATGGGCAGGGATCTCTTGCGGGCGGCCAAGTCGGAGCCGGCCGGTTTGCCGGTGCGCTGCGGGTCGCCCCAGATGCTGAGAAGATCGTCGACGAGCTGGAAGGCAGCCCCGAGGTGAGCCCCGAACGCTCGCAGGTGCGCGACCCGCGGTTCGTCCCCGCCGCCGGCCAGTGCCCCCAGCGCGCACGCGGCGGCCATCAGGGCACCGGTCTTGCCCGCCGCCATCGCCTGGACCTCCTTCAGCGAGGCTCCCGTCCCGCCTTCGCCCTCCAGGAGTGTGTCGGTGTACTCGCCTTCGATCAGTTCCTGTACCGAGGCCGTGAGCACCGCCACTCCCGCCGAAGTGTCCATCGGTGGTTGAGCGGTGGCCAGCACATGAACGGCTAGGAAGAACAGGGCATCACCGGCCAGAACCGCGGCCGGTACGCCCATCCGGGCCCACAGCGTGGGGCGGCCCCGGCGGGTGAGGTCGCCGTCGATGATGTCGTCGTGCAGGAGCGAGGCGTTGTGGACCAGCTCGACGGCCACCGCCGCCGCCACCCCCGCTGACCGGCTGCCCCCCACCGCTGCGCACGCCCCCAGGGTCAGCGCGGGCCGCACGCTCTTCCCTGTGCCCGTCACGGCGGAAAGCTCCGTGCCGTCGGTGTCCCACCAGCCGAAGTGCATCCCCACCGGATGCCGGATCCGGTGCGGCAGCCGCGTGACCGCCTCCCGCACAGCCGGTCCGGTCACCGCGGCGGCATCGGCCAGCACCTGCCGGGCGTCACGGGCAGGGCGGGTGAAGGGCTCCGCTGTCATCGCTCTTCCCTCCGCAGCCAAAAAGCATACAGATCCCATTGAGAGGTGCATTCTCCCAGCCGAATGTGGGCGGGCGGAAGTAGATGGGGCACACTCGGATGCCGAAGGAATCGTGCTGTCAGCCGGGTGCGGCAGAGGCACAGGCCCGGCGAGGCCGGGCTGCCGAGCTCGCCGTCCTCGCGCGCATGGTTACCCACCGTGAGAGCTGACGGAACGGGGGACTGGCGGAGGAGCTCGGGGGTAGTCTCCGAGCGGGGCACGCCGACGAGGCAGCCACACCGCCGGTTGCCACCCGGTTTCCGGTCCGGGAGGGGCGATGGCGGACGGAAAGACAACGGATAACGGCGACCTGCCTTACATGATCCCCGCGCTGTACATGCCTGTCCCCGTCCGGCCGCACGCCCACGCCGACCAGGTAGTGCGCGGCGTGGAGGCGTGGCTGTGGCGGGTCGGGCTGTTCGAGGTGGAGGAATACCGGCGGGTGTACCGGAACCTCAGGCTGGGGGAGGTATTCAGTACCTGCCACCCCACCGGCAACATCGCAAGGCTCATCGCCATCGCCCCCGCCTACATGCTGGCGTTCTTCGCAGACAACCCCCAGACGGGAGACGAGCACGCCTCCGAATTCCTGCAGGGAATGACAGGCGGATTACTCGGTCTCACCCCGCCCCAGGTCATCAAACTGATCGCGGACCCCGGGATCGACGCATTCCTCACCAGCCCGCTCGCGAAGGCGTTCCTAGCCGCCAACCGTCCCCTGCGGGCCACCACCTCTCCAGGCAAGTACGAGTGCTACATCACGCGTTTCCTGGAGTGGTTCGGGGCCGAGAGCCGGCACGCCGCACAGAGCCGTCGGACCCTGGACGAAGCCCTGCGGCACCGGCTGGTCACCGCCGGAATGCCGGTCGTCGCGGCCTACACCGCCATTGCCTACCCCGAGCTGACCGAGGAAGACGCGCGCTCACGCGAAGCCGCCGCGGTGTGGGAACTGAGCGCGCTCACCACAGCGATGCACAACGACCTCTACTCCGGATACACCGAGCTGTACCGCGACGGCGAACTGCGCCCGGACTCCGCCACGGGCGGCAACACGATCCCCGCCTTCGCGCACGAATACGGCATCACCATCCACCAGGCCGCCCAACGCGTCGCCGAACTCGCCGACCGCGCCATCGCAGAGGCGGTGCGCCGCGTCCACGTCCTGGCGCGACAGCAGGCACCCGCGGTTCTGATCGACTACCTGAACACCGCCCTGGCCTACCCCGCCACCGCGCTGTCGTGGTATCCGCAGCAGATGACCGGCCGCTACCGCTCACCCGGCCTCGACCTCTCCTCCGTCACCGTCACACAAGCACCGCGCCCGGCAGCTACCGGAGCACCGGGCATCACCTGCATCGACCACCTGTGGAACACCGACACAACACATCAGGTGCGGTAGCCAGGCCATTGCCCGGACCCTCATCCACCCGGCCAACGCGACCCACACGAAAGGCGAGGGTGTGAACTCGCGCGTGCTGCCCATGCTGCGTACTGCCAAGCTACGAACCGCACGGGGGCGGGTGGCGCAGAGCCACAACAGAGTGCGGGCGCAATGGAGTCATCGTCGGTGGGATCGCAGATTTACCAATCCGTTTTCCATGAGACGGCTTCATTGCCAGCGAAGTCGCCAATCCTGGAGGCCGCACAGGGCGACGGCGGTGCGAAGGCTGCGTCCGACGTTCCAGGCGTGCCGCCGTGCTGCTGTATCCAGCTTGTCGTCGCCCCCTGCTGGGTCATCTGACCAGTGTGTTTCCGGTAGACCGGCTGGGGCAGCAGGATTACAGGGGCGAGGCAGGTGACGCCGACGGCGGCGACATCGTCGTAGCGGGCCAGATGTTGGGTGTAGGTCTCGGGGGCCAGCCACCCGGCGCCCTCCCATGCGGCGAGCCACGTGCGGCCGGTGCGGGCGGCGACCTTTCAGCCCCGGCGGTTGTTCCGATCACGTGTCGGCTTGGGCGGAGCCAGGGCGGTTTCGGGGCCTGCGACCACTCGCCCCATCAGGTCGTCGACGGCCTTGTCTATGGCATCCTCGGCGACATGCTCGACTTCTGGCAGGCGTTTTTCCGCCGCTTCGACCTGGCGTACACCTTCCGCTTGCGAAGCAGACCCTCGCCTGGACCACTCCGAAGCACCGTATTCCCAAGGCAGCAGACCGCTGGACCTGGATCTTGATCGTCGCTCACACTCAGCTCCGGCTCGTCCGGCCTTTCGCCGAGGACCTCCGCCGGCCGTGGGAGAAACCCGCCACCTCCGACTGGCTCCCCCCTGGAGTCGGCTGCGTGGGATTCGTGTCGCATGTGAAAGTGGTACAGCACTGGCTGCAGCGCCTGGCTGTCGTGGGTCTTGACCGCGGGGAGTTCAACGCGTAGGGGCAGCCCGTCCGCGTCGGACAGGACATGCGTCCTGGAACCGGGCGCACTTGTAGGTCCGCAGGGCTCGGGCCTGCAAGTGCGTCAGCACGTACTCCAAGGGGGCGGTCACGGTGGTGGGGCGTGCAGAGCGGTGATCGTGCCCGCCGAGCTACCAGCTCCGTGAGCAGCCCGGCGACCCGCTCCGCCCCGCCTCGGGAAAGCCCGCTGCCAACTCGCGCAGCACGTCGGCAAGCGGGATCGGTGAGCCGGCCGCGGCCAGGGCCATACGCACAGGCGCGGTGTACCGCAACTGGGACCTCCACGGCCGTCGCCCCCTGGCCCCCATCCTGCGGTTGGTAGGGCACGACCAGCCGGTCACCACGGACAACCAGCGCACTGTTGGCGATCACCGGCAGGCGCGCCAGTACCTCCGATCAGCTCTCCAGCCGGGCGATCACCGACGACAGCCACTCCGCGCCGGCCACGGGCCACCGCCAAGTGCCCCTTGCGCCACACCGCAACCACCTCCGTGCCGAAGGACGCGGTGGTGAAGCCGGCGAAGACGGCCACGGGGAACATCGGTACAGCGGTTATCGGTGAGAACGATCATGGTCAGGGCGCGAGTGCGCTGACCCTGTTCTCGTACTCGCGGCGGGCCTTGCGCTGGGCTGGCACTGCGGGAAGACCCGGCCGCCGTCGAGCGGCTGGCAGCGGGCGAGAAGCAGGCGGTGCACGGCGGGGAAGGCGCTGACGCGCAGGGTGTAGCCCTGGCCGCCGCGCCGTACGGTCACCCCCTGGTCGAGCGCGGCGCGCTCGGCGGGCTCCAGTTCGGTGGTGCGGAGGTAGTCGGCGACCTTGCCGGGCATGTCGAGGGTGACCGGCAGCTCCAGGAGGGGAGGGCCCTCCTCGCTGTCGGCGTGGTCGGGCAGGAGGTCGGCGACAGCGGTACGGATGGCGCCGCGACTGACACCGTGGTCACAGCCGAGGGCCGCGATGGAGCGGCCTTCCAGGTACGCGGTGCGTACATCGGCGGCCTGGGCGGCCGCCACGGTTGGGCGGCGCCCGCCCTTCGCGCCCTTGGTCTCGGCGGCGCGCAGCCCGTCGTGGGTCAGCTCGCGCTGGAGGTCGCGTTGGAGTTCGCCTGCGGCGGCGAGGGTCTCCACCATGAACTTCACGGTGGACAACAGCTCGCCGGTGCGGGGGGTGGCGGGCGGTGGGGTCCATGGCGGAGAACGCGCCGTCGTGGATGCGCAGGGCGAGCTGGTCGCGGTGCAGGACTTCGAGGACGTCGAGGATGTGCTGGTTGCCGCGCACGAGGCGGAACATCACGGAGATGTGCACGGTGTCGCCCGGCCGCGCGTAGGTGAGCAGTTCACCGAACTCCGGACGCTGGAGCGGGTGGAGGCGGCTGGAGGTGCCAGGGTCCTCCTCGAAGACGACCGGGCCCTCGATCCCGGCCTCGGCGAGGACGAGGTCCTGCCGGGCGGTGGACTGCTGGTCGGTCGAGACCCGCTTGTAGACCAGGTTTGCCACCGAGGGGCCCCTTCCGTACGGAGGATCGGACCCTATCTGTCGTCAAACCCTGTCAGCGATCACCATCGGACCTGATTGGATGCGCGCCGCCGCGAACCCCCGGATTTCCCGGGTGCATTGGACGCGTCAGCCGCCTGTCGCCATCGTTTGCCGACAGGCACAAGCTGGCCGACAAGGAACCTGGGGATCCGGTAGACGCAAATCCAGGACCGGTCGGCGAGGCCCCGGGCTCCACAGCGGCGGCCACTCATCGGACCGGCTCCGCAATGCCCCGCTCCTCGATCGATACTGCCGCCCTCCGCTACTCGGTGTTACTGTATAGCGGTACTCGGTACCACGTAGTACCGGCAAGTTGAGGAGCACCTGCGGTGAACGACCTGACGGAGATGTTGAAGGGCACGCTCGAAGGGTGCGTGCTCGAAATCATCGGCAGCGAGGAAACCTACGGGTACGCCATCACCCGTCAGCTGAACGAGCTCGGCTTCACCGACGTCATCGAGGGGACGGTGTACGCCATCTTGCTGCGGCTGGAGAGGAACGGGCTCGTCCAGGTGACGAAACGGCCATCCGGGGTCGGTCCGCCGCGCAAGTTCTACGCGCTCAACGACGCCGGACGCGAGGAACTCGCGAAGTTCTGGGCGAAGTGGCAGTACCTCTCATCACGCATCGACAGGCTCAAGGAGGGCGGGAGATGAACTTCTGGGAGAAGGTCACAGGCAGCGATCTCACCAGGGAATGGAAGGCGTTCGAGGCCAGGGCCGAGGTCCTCCCGGACGACTACCGGGCGGCATGGGGGCAGACCATCGCCCACCTTTTCCCCTACGGGGACTTCACCGGTCGCAACCTGATGCCGATCCTCGACTCCGCCCTAGGGCTGCTCGAAGTAGCAGCGGCGGACGGCCAGAGCGTCCACGAGGTGCTCGGCGAGGACATCCAAGGCTTCTGCACCGCGCTGGCCGGCGGAGCAGGGGCCCGGACTTATCGCGACCGATGGCGCGAGCAGTTGAACAGGAACGTCGCGAGGAAATTGAGCCGGCTGGGAGGCTGACATGAGCATCCAGGACATCATCGAAGGCAAGAAACAGTGGCGGGCGCACGTGGCTCGGGTCAAGGCACTCCCGCCGGACTACCAGATCGTCTACAAGGAGATGCAGAAGTACCTGTTCAAAGTCGGGCCGATCAGCCTGCCTGACGGGCCCCTGCTCCCCGGGATCGTCGACTTCTTCGAGGAGGGCGTCGCCGCAGGCAAGGGGGTTGTGGAACTCATCGGCACCGACGTCGCCGCGTTCTGCGACGACCTGGTCAAGGACTCCCCTACCTACGCGGATGTCTACCAGGCATCCATCAACGCGGAACCCGGCACTGACAAGAAGTGACGCCCGCCGCCCGGGTGCGGGCCGAAATCGAGGGCACTGCGTAACCGTCGAGCAGCCCCCTGGCGCTCACTCATCGCCCTCTTCGTCCTCATCCAGTTCGGGCGCCTCCGGGTCGCGCAGCGGACGCAGGGCACCGGCGGCAGGAACACTGGCAGTGAAGCTGTAGCGGCCGAGCAGGTTCAGGTTGCGGTGCTTGAGCGGGGAGAGCCGGGCGATGTCCTCTTCCCGGATCTCGTTGTCCTCGGCGCGGAGCTGGGCGACGGCGGCGTCGATGTACTTCGTGGTCCAGAGCGCGATGGCGTTGAGGATCAGGCCGAGCGCGCCGAGCTAGTCCTCCATCCCGTCGCGGTACGCCTGGTGGATGGTGCCGCGCTTGCCGTGGCACACGTCCCGGGCCAGCTTGTGGCGGGACTCCTGCGCGGTGAGCTGCCGGTTCATCTGCCGGCGGTAGGTGTGTCGTCCACCGGGTCGGCCACCCGCAACAGGTGCTCGGTCTTCGCGATCCGCCCGTACTCGGCGAACGCCGTACCCGTTGTCCGCGTCGGCGGCCGGCGCAGCCGCTCCAGCTCCGAGAACCGCGAGCCCTCCGGCGTCTTCAGCGTCGCCACCAGATCCCCGGGCAGCGCCGGGTCCGCGCGGCGGGCGGCGCCCGCGACGGTGGCGTGAAGCCGCTTCTCCGCGACCGTCCGCGCCTCCGCCACCTGCCGGGCCAGCACGGACACCCCGGGCATCAGGGCCCGGTGACGGCGCAGCCAGCCCACCGCGTGGTCGAACAGCGCCTTCGGGCCATCGGCGTGCGTCCACGCCCACCCGTGCAGGAACGTACGGAACCGTCGGCCCCACTCGGCGTCCTCGTAGGGGTGGTCGGCGTAGGCGTCCCGGATCTCCCACGCGTGGTCGTACAGCGTCTGACGTCGCTCCGTGTACCGCTTGGCCACCGACGGGTCCTCGATGCCGAGCTGCACGGCCAGGTGCTCGACCACCGGCCACGGCACCGCGAGCGGGTCCTCCAGAAATAGTTCGACATATCGAACCGTGCACATCTGGAGCGCGAACCCGAGCCGATGATGCTCCGTCCGCCGCAGGGCGATCAGGTCCCGGTCCACGTCGTCCAGGAAGAAGAACCGCTCCAGCTCGGGCCTCGTCGGCTCCTCGGCGAACGTCCCGTACGCCTCGGCCTGCTCATCGCTCAGAAATTCCACCGGCACGAGCCGGACCGTAGCCAGCCCCGGACCGAGGCCGGAGGCGTTCACCGAACCCCAGCGGCGAAGTGGATCACTGTGCTAGACGGCCATGATCGTTCTCATCGATAACCGCTGTACCTATGTTCCCCGAGGCCGGAACAGGCCAAAGGGCGGAGCACGGGTGTTCTAAATGGAGCGGATAACGGGCAACCGAGAGGACTGCGCGCCGAACGTCGCGTGGGGCCGGGGACGCGGCTTCGCGCAAGGCGTGGACCTGCTCGACGAGCGCGGCTCCGCCGATGTGAGCGAGAAGGCGTCTCTGGAGGTCGGGCGGCAGGTGGCCATCTCCCGCTGCCACGGTCCTGATCCCGCACGGGCCATGTCGCCACAGTTCTGCCCCCACTTGTTGCTGTATCGCCTGCTGAGATCACGCATGTCCCAGACAAAAGAACATCCCGGACACAGCGGGCTCTCCGTCACGGGCCCGTAAAGAGATCCTCGTCCTGGTCCGGGAGGGCCGCCCCAGAGCTCGGGCAGCTCAGTGTCGGGCCGATCACCGCAGCTCAGATCCTGGTCAGGTGGTCCCACCGGGGCCGCTTCCGCTCGGAAGCCGCCTTCGCGTCCTTCGCCGGCGTCTCGCCGACCCTCGCCTCCTCTGGGCTCACCAACCGGCACCGGCTCAACCGCAGCGGGGATCGGCAGCTCAACCGCGCCATGCACCGATCACTCTGACGCGCCTGCGCGCACCTCCTGGGCTTTCTCCCCACCGCCCGCCGCTGACACTCCATGGTCTCGTCCACACACTGCTGAACTGCGGATATTCAGGATGAAAGAGGCTCACTGAATCAGTTCGATGTACGGATGGTCCGGGGATGCCGGGCAGATGTGAAATTGCATGCCATAGCCCCCGGCGAGGACGACCCTGGTGAAGTTCGCCGGGGGATTTCCCTGCGGCAGGGGTGGTGTGTCGCCGGCCTGGTCCTCGATGGGGGCCCAGCTCTCGCTGCCACCGTCCCATTCGGTCGAGGCGATCGTCAGCAGCGGGTCCATCTCGGTGTCGCACCCGGGGCAGCGCCGGGGCATGGGGTCGGTGAGGCCCCAGTTGCTCCAGCCCCCGACCTTCCAGCCGGGGGAGACCGAGAGGTGGTTCAGGTAGAACTCCTCCGGGGCGGCCTCGTAGGAGCTGTCCACCGCTGATCCAGCCGCTCGCCACCTGTGCCAGTCGCCCAGTTGCTCCTGCAGCTCCTTGCTCAGCTCTAGAAAGTTCGGGTATTCGGTGACCTGCTCCGGTGCGAACAGGCAGGGTTCGGGCAGATAGTCGGAGAACTGGATGACGGAAGGATCGGGAGGGGCGCCGAGGATATCGACGACCTCGGCGGCGGTCCGCCAGAACAGTAGGGGCCTGGGGTTCGCCGGGTGGTCGAAGGGACACCAGAGGACCTGAAGGAGATCGGCCTCGGACGGCGCGAGCGTGCGGAGTTGCGGAACGTCACGCGCGTACAGCTGGGCCACGGGCAGCATGGCGACGGGGCCCTGGGGCCAGGGGCGGTCGGCCTGAAGCCGATCGTCGGTCGCCAATTCCTCGCGCGTTGCCCAGGGGCCCTGAGGTTCGCGGCGCCGCCGGTCTTCTATGGCCGCCCGGTGGCGACGCAGCAGCCGCACGTTTGCCGGCGAGGGTCCTGCGTTCGCACCGTGTCCTTCGTGCGGCTCGTCGCAGTGCGGCCACGGCTCGTCGGCGGGCCACAGCAGCGGCCCGCCGACGGAACTGTCGTGCACCGACGGTGACCCGGGGCGGGGGTGCAGTCGGGTGGCCGTGCGTGCCAGCGGGGCCAGTTGAGGGAAGAGCGCGGTGGTGTCGAGCGGCCGCGGCGGGGTGGTGCGACTCATACTGGCTCCCGTAGGCACTAACTGGTTGAGATCAGTTTCCGAGGTTGAGCAGCCCGGTGTTCGCCTTGGTGTTGGTGACGCCGGAGAGGGGCAGCAGGCTCTGTGTTCCGTCCGCCCGCTGAATCGCGGCGCTCATGGTGACGCCCGTGGGGACTGTGCTGTCGCTGTCCTTGTAGAGGGGTGTCACCTGGTAGTAGACCGCATCATCGGGCCCCATGGTAGCCGCCTCAACCGCGTCCTTCACCTGCTTCTCATAGGTCCACATGCTGGGTGTTCCGGTGTTCATCCCCACCTGCCAGCAGGGGACGAGGTTGTCTTGCCCGCCGTCCCGTATCTGCCCTTTCCCGCCGAGAATGCTGGCGATCAGGTGACACCGGGCGAGCCCGTACGGCGCTGGGGTACCGGGCGCGGCGTGCGGGCGGGCGAAGTCCTGTGCGTCCTGCCAGCCGGTGATGTCCCCCAAAGCCGCGCTGCCGTCGCCGAGCTTCTTCCTCAGGCAGGCCTGCGCCCCGGCTGCCCGGGTACCGGCCGGGCTGCTCGGGTCGGTCTTGTTGCGGCGCGGGACCGGTTGGGTGCTGTTGAGGATCCACCCGTCGCCGCTATTGGCCTGCATCATCTTCAGGCATGCGGCCTTCGGCTTGGTGAGGCGCTCCGTTCTGCGCGCCGGCTCCGCAAAGCAGAGGTCGCCGTTCAGGAACTGGAAGTGGGATATGCCGGCATCGACCTCGGCTATGTAGAGTCCCTCGCCCTGGTTCTTATCGCTCGTGTAGCCGCCCTGCCAGGTGCCGCGCAAGGCAAGTTGGCCTTGACTGGTGTACTCGTGGGCGTAGTCGTTCGGCCCCTTGATGGTGACGCGCCACTTGTAGCCGATGGCGCTCCCGCCCAAGACATTGAACCCGGTCTCCATGGCGAACGGGTGATGGTTGGACTTCTCCTTGAGCCTGACCCAGGTGATGCCGCATGGCTTGGGCTCGGCGGCCTTGAGCGGGGTCTTGGCCTGCTGGGCGGCGCGGCGCATCACCAGGTCCTTGTGGGCCGCCGGGATGGGAATGGTCTTCCCGTTGACCAGGCGCACGGTGACGTTGCCCGCGCGGTCCGGTGTCGTGGTGACCAGCTCTGTCACCCGCACCGTGGTCATCTTGGATGTGATGGTGTGTTCCGTCGGGCCTTCGGAGACGGCGGTCCCGTGGTCGGCCGGATACGTGGACGCGGAGGCGGCCGTCGCAGTGCCACCACTGAACGCGACAGCGAAGGCCGTCGCGGCCACCGTCGCCCCTGACAGGGCGCGGCTCAGCTTGTTCTGCTTTCGGTCCCGCCCTCCGCGGTGGCGACGTAAACCTGGTCTGGGCATGTTCATCCTCTACTCCGTGTTTTCTGCTTGATACGGTCTTGGTGCGCGTACCGGATGTGCTCGGGGCTCATGCGGACGCTGTCGGGCCGGCCGGGCGCACAGTGGGCCATGGGCTATAGGGCGCCCGGCATGGTGGCAGGCGAGATTGTCGTGCCGTGCCGCTACGCGGTGGTCTGCTTACACGCCGGCCGACTCCGGTGCTCACACGCCCTAGTCGCCCGGCTAGCGCATCTGATCGCGGTCGGCAAGGGATTCCTCTGCCCCGAGCAGAGGCGGCCATGAACGGGGCCGGCCTTTCCTCGGACAGGCGACGGTGCTCGGGGAAAGGTACGGCATCGGTGATATCGCGCGGCCAGGGCCGGCCGATTTACCCTGACATGGTCTCCTCGATCGAAATGCCTGCCGCTGGTTCCGACGGAACTCTCGTGCAGGCCTACCGCCTCCGATGGATTCCCTTCACCGTGCTGGTGGCGATCTGCTTCCGTCGTTCATAGAGCCGTTCGGGCGAGCGCGCAAATACGCAGGCCGCCGTGACCCACTGAAGGAACGCGGTTTCGGGCTCCGGAAGTTGACTGAATAACGTGACTGCTCGGCGGGCGGTCGGACGCACCGGCACACGACGAGGGACTGCAAGGGGAGCTGCCCGCCGTCGGGGTTGACGGCAGCAGATTCACGACCAAACAGCCCATTGGCACAATGGTGGTGGCGGATTATCTCTACGCCCATGAAATTCTGATGAAACCGGGCAAGTCAAGGCCGCCGAACAGTCCATAAAGGGCCAAGGATTGCCCCCGGAACTGGCTGATTCCGCCATCGTCCCCCCAACGCTGCCGACGCTAAGTTCACCCTGATCAAGAACCGTTCACCATCACACCGACCACACCACCGGCCGGAACTCCCGCGTGCCCCACGCGGAGACCGGTCCAAGGGGGATGAGCACGATGCGTCATTCACGATCACCCGGCCTCTGGAGAAGAGGACTGACAGTCCTCACCGCGGTCGCTGCCTCAGCGCTCGCCGCCACGACGGCGACGGCTGCTCCAGCGGGTCCGGCCGCGGCCAAGCCGGCCGCTCCGGCGGCCGGCCAGCCCAAGCTCGGCGATTCCTGTACGTCAGCGGACCTCGGCAAGCGCTTCCCGTACATCAAGACCACGCAGGTCGTTCCGACGATCACGCATTTCAAGGGCTGGTACGTCACCGAGGGGTCAACGGGCTCCCAGACGATCGAGACCAGTACACAGACCGTGGTCACGGTCCAGGTCGGCCTCTCCGCCAACATCCAGGGCAGCTTCCAGGTCGAACTGCTCGGCCAGGTGGGCGGGAGCCTGGGCCTGAACGTGCAGATAGCCTCCAGCACCACCAGCAGCGAGTCCAAGTCGATCTCCTGGGACTTCCGCCTGCCCGGCTACTACGCCCTGTATGAGGGGACCCGCAAGGTCACAGGTCAGTACGGCAGCCTGAACTGCAACCGCGTCGACACCGGCAACGGTACCTACGCCACCAAGTGGGTCAATGGGCCCGAGAGCGGCAGCTACACCACCTACACCACTCTCGAAGAAGGCGCGGTCCGCTGCGAGGACAAGGTCCCCGCCACCAGCATCATGCGCAAGGCGCAGGACCTCCTCGACTGCGGCTCTCCCGCCGCCACCGCGAAACACCCGGCCGGACCCGTCTCCACGCCCAAGGCTGAGAAGGCCAAGCGCGACGCCAACAACGCCGCCACAGCCGCCCAGAGCACGAAGGCCACCCGGGCCGCCAAGCCCGCCACCCGGGCCGCCCTGAACTGCCAGCCCGGCGCCTACAAGATCGACGTCCCTGGCAAGCCCCTGAACTGGAGCGCACCGCTCCTGGCCAACGACGGCATCCGCCTGCGCCAATCGAATTGGACCAGTGCCCACCTGGACAACTGGCGCCTGTGCAACGTCACGGAGAACAGCGGAGTCCTTGAGGCGACCCTGTGGAACTGGGGCAACGGCGGATGCGCCACCATCCCGGCGAACATAGCCAACCAGGAACAGGCCTACCTGACGACGGCCACCTGCGGAGAGGACGACCTCCAGCGGTTCTACATCTACCGCGACGTACCCGGCAGCTCGAAGATCGGTCTGCAGAACAAGCACACCGGCTCCATGATGGGTCACGACCGGTACGCGGACGGGGAGTTGATCCGCCAGTACTCCAGCGGCAGGCAGGACGGTACGAGTACGTACACCCTGACCGGAGTCTGACGACCCCGACCCCACGAGAGCGGCCCGCACGTGAATCCCTGACCGCCCGGGTTCCGCGCGGGCCCTCCTTCTCTGCCCCGAGGCGGGCCGCGGGGACCAGCCCCTGACGCGCGTCATGCGGTGTGCGCTGGGTGCGCGCTACCTGTGTGCACGGATACGGATACGGATACGGAGCCGTAGCGGGGCGGGTGTTGGGGGTCTGGTGAAGGGGCCCGTCAGCAGTGATCCCGGGAAAGACTTCTGATGAGGACCTTGGCCTCCATCGTCACGACCGACACACGGGGTCCTTGCAAGTCACACGTGGGACTACTGTCCGGCGGTGAGGATGATTTTGCCCTGGAGGTGTCCGTTCTCGCTGTGCCGGTGGGCGTCAGCGGCCTTTTGGAGCGGGTAGACGGAGTCGACGGGCGTGCGGATCTTGCCCTGTTCGATGAGGGGAAGGACGGCTTCCAGGGCGAGGCCTGCGGGGCCCGGCCGGCCGGAGAAGCGGACGCCGTGTTCCGCGGCGGTGGGGTCGGCGATAGTGAGTACCTTCTCCGGGTCGCCGGTCAGGGCGATCGAGTCGGGCAGGACGCCACGGCCGGATCCGTCGAGGACGGCGTCGATGCCCTGGGGGGCTGCGGCGCGGACGCGGTCGGCCAGGCCCTCGCCGTAGGTGACGGGAATCGCGCCGACCTCGCGGAGGAAGGCGTGGTTGGTTTCACTGGCGGTGCCGATGACGGTGACGCCCCAGGCGCGGGCGAGCTGGGTGGCGATCAGGCCGACGCCGCCGGCGGCGGCGTGCACCAAGAGGGTCTGGCCCTCGCGCACGCCCAGTTCGCGCAGGGTGCGGTAGGCGGTCTCGACCGCGACCGGCAGAGCGGCGGCCTGCTCGAAGGACAGCCACTCGGGCTTGGCGAAGATCTCGTCAGCACCGGCGAGGTCGTGAGTCGCGGCTGCGCCACCGGTGGCCGAGCGGCCGAAAACGGCCTGGCCCACCTGCCACTGCGACACGTCGTCGCCGATGGCGTCGACGGTGCCGGCCAGCTCGATGCCCGTGCCCGCCGGGCCGGGAAGGGGCTTGCCGTCGGAGAAGAAGCCCTTGCGGATCTTCCAGTCCAGGGCGTTGACGCCGACCGTCCTCACCGCGATGCGGACCTGGCCCGGGCCGGGCTCGGGCAGGGGGACCTCGGTCAGCTGCAGGACGTCGGCGTCGCCGTAGGTGGTGTAGCGGATGGCCTGTGACATGGTAAAGCTCCTCACAGAGTTGCTGGGCGGGGGCGGCGGGCTGTGTGGCTGCACTACCCGCCGGTGGTGTGCCCTCTGGTGTGTTGCCGTGGGTCGTCCCCCGAACGGCGGACGGCACAGGGGTGGCCACCGGTGTGGTGGGTGGGTCAGTTGAGGGTGGGGTAGTCGGTGTAGCCGCGTTCGTCGCCGCCGTAGAAGGTGGCCCGGTCGGGGGTGTTGTACGGGCCGCCGGTGGCGAGACGGCGGGGCAGGTCGGGGTTGGCGACGAACATGGCGCCGAAGGCGATGAGGTCCGCGAGCCCCTCGTCGACCAGGGCCAGGTCCTTGGGCCCGGTGGCGTCGGGGTGGGTGAAGGGGTTGAGGACGAACGTGCCGGGCCACACCTGCCGCAGGTGGCGGGTCAGATCGCGGCCGGGGCCTTCGACCATGTGCACGTACGCCAGGCCCAGGGAAGCCAGGCGGCCCAGCAGGGCGGTGTAGACCTCGGCGACGCTGTTTTCGGTGACGTCGTTGAACGGGTTGCCCGGCGCGATACGGAAACCGACCCGCTCGGCGCCGATCGCATCGGTGACCGCGGTGGCGACCTCGACGCCGAAGCGGATCCGCCCCTCGGTGCTGCCGCCCCAGCCGTCGGTGCGCTGGTTGGCGTTGTCGGAGAGGAACTGGTGGATGAGGTAGCCGTTGGCGCCGTGGATCTCCACGCCGTCGAAGCCCGCCTCCACCGCGTTGCGGGCGGCCGTGACGAAATCGGCGATCGTCGCCGCGATCTCCGCCTCGTTCAGCTCCTTGGGCGTGACGAAGTCCTGCGGGCCCTGATGGGTGTAGACCTGCCCGCGGGCTGCGACGGCGGACGGCGCGACGGGGGCGAGGCCGGCGGGCAGGAGGCTGGGGTGGCCGATGCGGCCGGTGTGCATCAGCTGCGCGAAGATCACCCCGCCCTGCGCGTGGACGGCGTCGGTTACCTGCCGCCATCCGGCGACCTGCTCGGCGGTGTGCAGGCCGGGGGTATCGGGGTAGCCCTGGCCGACGGCGCTGGGCTGGACACCTTCGGTGACGATCAGGCCCGCGGAGGCCCGCTGGGCGTAGTACGTGGCCATGGCGGGGGTCGGCACGCCGCTGCCGCCGTGGGCGCGGCTGCGGGTCATGGGGGCCATCGCGATGCGGTTGGCGAGCTTGGCACCCGCCAGGTCAAAGGGAGTGAAAGCGACACTCACAGGAAAACTCCGGACTCGGTGAGGAAGGGGCTGGGCAGCGGGGACCGCCCGCGAGGCGGACGGGGACCGGGGGGTGTCAGGCGACCGGTTCAGGTGCGCTGCGCCCGGTATGGCCGGGGGGTGAGGCGCCCGGCTGCCGTGCAGCGGGGAGCGCGGCGGTGGCGCGTCCGTCGTGCGGCGACTCCTCCACGCTACTACCGTGGAGATAGTGGTTTCCCTGACGAAAGCGCCCCTGGTGTCGCGGCGACACTGGACATACCGGGGCTCCGGCCGCCTTTGTCATGTCAGCGGCTTCAGTCGGCTGCGGGGGGCCCGCAGCCGCCGGGCCGCGCCTTTCCGCCTTACCGTCCTCGTTCTCCGGGAGTGCCCTCATGCCGCGCCGACCAGGTTCCGCCACGCCCGCGAGGACTGCTGACCAGGCCAGTGAGGCGGTGGTGGCCTGTCCGGTCAGTCCGGTCGGTGACATCATCTTCAGCCGCTGGACCACCCCGATCCTGTGGACCCTCGGACATCACGGCACGCTGCGGTTCAACGCCCTGCAGCGCCTGATCCCTGAGATCACCCCGAAGATCCTCACCAGCCGGCTGCGGCAGCTCGAACGCGACGGGCTCATCGAGCGGACCTACCACCCGGACATCCCGCCGAGGGTGGAGTACGCGCTCAGCGACCTGGGTCGCACCCTCACGCCTGTCTTCCGGACTTTGACCGCCTGGGGTACCGACCACCTCGCCGAGGTCGAGGCCGCCCGCCGCGCCTACGACACCGCCCGCGCGGAAGAGGAAGCCTGGGCTGACGGCTGACGGCTGACGGCTGACGGCTGACGGCTGACGGGCTCCCAGCGACCTCTCGCAAGCGGGCATGAAACACCATCGGCGCCTCTGACCTGCGTGTTTGGTTCCGCGCGCGGTGGTTTCGTCAGGGAAACCACTATCCGGCGGCTACTAGCGTGGAGATACCGGCCCCGCTCACCGTGGCGCGAGCGCCGGCATCCGGCCCGCCGCTCGGCGCGGGCGCACCCCCGTACAAGGAATGCGCACCATGTCCCTGACCTCCCTTCCCCCGCGCGCCGGTGACCGCCCGCGCACCGGCTCGTTCATCCCGCACCTGCAACTGTCCCAGGCCAGCCCCCCGGCTGTGCGGGAGGCTCTTCAGCGGTGGATGGCCACCACGCTGGACGGCACCCGCCCGGGCCGCTCGGGGATCTCCGTCCCCGACAGCTGGGCCCTGCACCTGACGGCCCCGCCCGCCGATGGCGCGGTACTCATGCCGCCGCGCGGCACGGAATTCGTCCACCTGCACGCCGACGGCAGCCTCCACCTCGCCCTCCACCCGGACGACCAGGCCGTGGTGCTGGATGCCGGCCGGGGTGAGCGTCACCCGCTCTACCACCCGCGGCGGGCCAACGCCCTCATGGTCTACGCACCCCGCGACGCGGACGAACTCGCTCTCGTCCGGCAGGTCGTCACCGCCTCCTACCGGTACGCCACCGGCCGTGTTCCGGAACAGGCGCCCACCGCGCGTTAACCGCGCAAAACAGTGGTTACCGCATAAAACTGCACGTGTTTGCTTTTCGGCACGACGATCGGAGACCTTGGCCGTGACCATCAACCTTGTCACCCAGAACGACGGCGACCTGCTCGACATGGGCAGCACCCGGGTGCGGATCCTCGAGGACGGCTCGCGGACCGACAAGCGCCTGGGTATCGCCGAGCTGTGGCTGGCTCCCGGCTTCAGCGGCCCGCCTCAGCACCTGCACCGCAAGCACGAGGAGACCTTCTTCGTCCTCGCCGGCACCGTCGACTTCACCTCCGGCCACGACACCCACCGCGTCAGCCCCGGACAGCTCGTCACCGCCCCCATCGGCACCCCCCACACCTTCGGCAACCCCGACAACGACCAGGACGCCAGCATCCTGTTCACCACCACCCCCGACCTGTACATCGAGTACTTCCGCGACCTCCAGCGGCTCAAGCCCGGCCCCGAGGGACTCAAGCCCGCGGACATCGCCGAGGTAATGAAGAAGTACGCCACCGAAACCTGGCAGCCCTGACCCCCTACCGGGCTCGGCCCGATCAGAAGCGGTACGACAGCAGTGCACACCCCCACCCCCGTCCGGGCGGCGGCAGCCACCCTCGTGGATGCCGTCACCTCCGCCGACCCCGGCCTGCTGCGCGCCGCCACCGCCGCCCGCATCGCCGCCACCATGCTGCTCACCATGGCCGTGCTCGCCGCTTCCGGCGCCGCCCCACCGCTCATCCTGGTGGGCACGGCCACCGCGATGGTCTCCTCCCTGACCATCTCCGACCCCCGCACCCTCGACCAGCTGCGCACCCTCGCCCTCGCCGTCCCCGCCGTCCTGGCCACCGCCACGCTCGGCGCCCTGCTCACCACCACTCCACTCGCGTCCGGCGTCGTACTGGTGGCCCTGGTGTTCGGCGCGGTATACGCGCGCCGGTTCGGCAAGCGTGCCACCGCACTGGGCACCCTCGCCTTCCAGGCGTACTTCGCCACCCAGTTCATCCAGGCCACCCCCGCGCTGCTCACCGGCCTCTACGCCGCCCAGGCCATCGCCTTCACCGCCGGCGCCCTCACTCGCCTGACGCTGGCCCCCGTCACCGGGCAGCGCTCGGCAGCCCGGCTACTCCGGGCCCTCGATGCCTGCCTGGAACGCCTGCTGCACACCCTCACCACCCTCGCCACCCACCCGCCGGCCCCGGGCCGGCCGGTGAACCAGGCGGCGGCGCGGGTGCGGAGGGACCTGACGCGGCTGCACCGGAGCACCGCCCTGCTCCTCACGCCACCGGCCGGCCCGCCCGCGCTCCCCGGTGGTACCAGTGGCGAGGTGCAGCGCCGGATCGTGGAAATCGACCTGGCCGCCGAGCGCCTGGCCGTCGGGACCCTGGCGCTGCTCGGCCACCCCGCACCCGCACTCGCCCTCCACCTCCCGCACGCCCCGGCGACGGTCAGCGCGCAGCCCCCACCGCCCGCCGCCGGCTCCCGGGTCACACACGCCGCAGCCGGCCTGACCACCCTGCACGCCCTGGTGCGCCGACAGCCGCACGCCGCAAAGGCCCGTCATCAGCACCTGAACGGCGCGGCGCAGGGCGCCGATCCGGTGGGGGAGGCGATCGACGATCTCGCCGATGCCCTGACCGCCCTGTATGCAGGGGAACCCCGCCCCGTCGCATCAGCGCCGACTGCACAGGGCCCCGACGGCCAGGCCGACCAGCAGCACACACCCGCCTCCCCGGGCATCACGCCGGGGCCCGATGCCGCGCCGCGGGGGCTTCGCCGGGCGACCACCCGGGCCGCGGCCCAGGCCGCCACCGGCACCGCCGCGGCCCTGGTCGCCGGGAACCTGATCACCAGCGGGGCGCACGCCTACTGGGCCGTGCTCAGCTGCTGGACCATCTACGTGGGCACCTCCACCACCGGCGAGATCCTCGTCAAGGGATTCCGCCGCACCACCGGCACCCTCGCCGGCATCCTGGCCGCCCTCGCCGCAGCCGGCCTGACCACCGGCCACCCCACCGCCACCATGACGCTGATCGTCGCCGGAGTCCTGGGGATCGCCGCCACCGCGCAGCTCTCCCACGCGGCGATGGCCTTCTTCGTCACCGCCACCATCGCCCTCGCCCTTCCGCTCCTGTCCACCCCCACCAGCCACGCCCTGACCGACCGGGTCCTCGAAACCACCGTCGGCGCCGTCTGCGGCATCCTCGCCGGCCACCTCGTCTGGCCCGTCCCCACCGCCGCAACCGCCGACGCCCGCCTGCGCGACGCACTCACCCGTCTGCGCCAGGTCGTCGACGCGGCCCTCCGCCCCGGCACCACAGCCCCGGTGGACGCCGCACGACAGCTGGACCAGGCACTGGCCGACCTGCGCACCACCGCTCAGCCCCTCACCTACGGCGCCACCCCCTGGCGCCGACGCCGCCGCACCGTCCACTACCTCACCGGACTGCTGGACATCTGCGCCACCCAAGCCAAGCACCTCACCACCCTCACCACAGTCCTGCCCCTCACCGATCCGGCCACCCGCGACACGGCCGCACGCGTCGAGGCAACCCTTCAGAGGCTGATCACCCACACCAACCCGCGCACACCCCTCGCGCACCCCGCATGGACGACGCCTGCCGCTCTCGTTGTCGGCAGGCCCACCACCCCGGCACCCCAGGGCTCCGATCCGGCCGCACAGCGTGCCGTCCGGCACCTCCACCGCCTCGACGCCTGCCTGCTCACCCTTGCCGACACCCTGGGCCTACCCGTCGATACCCCGCAACGTCAACGGTTCTCAGCCGCATAGCACCCGTAGCCACCAAGCCGGACAGCAGGCCGACTGGATTGGCCCCACCACACTCCCGCCGACGGCCGCAGCCCGGCCCTCTGACGGCGGTTGGGTACCAAGCGGGTCACGACTCACCCGGCGATGGGCACCGACGAACTCCACATCATCGGCGACTGGCGCAGTGTCTTCCTTGAGCGCTGGGGTGTTGCCGAGGTAAGGGTGAAGGACACCTGCACCGCCGGAATCCGCATCACCGAACACACCGAGACGGAAGAGGAGGGGGAGTAGTGCCGGAGAAGAACCTCGACTTCGGGAAGTACGGCGCCCGCGGCATCAAGGGCAGCGACGCAGTCGCCCGCAAGCTCGACGAACCCGCGGGCGGCATCGCCACCCCCGTGACCGCTCGGCGCGCTCTGATAGCGCGCCTGCACTACCTGACCAGGACCGGCAAGAGCCGCCAGGCTGCCCAATAGGCTGGGCTGACCGTCACCGACCGGACCCTCAAGCCTGGCTCGAGGGCAACGATCGCCGTCGGAAGCCAACCTGGAACGCATCGACGCCGCGTACCTTTCGGTGCGCCGCCAGAACGTTGCCCGGCATCTCCTGGCCCGTCTCAACCGCGACGGCCGCGGCACTCGTGTCGAGATCCATCCCCTGAACCAGTCGCAGGTGCCGCGGCCGCTGCAGCGGGTGGTGGAGTACCGGGCGATGAACGTGCGCCGCTGGGACAAGATCGTCATCTTCTGAGCGGCCGGTGACCACCAGGGCCTGGACGATGCGTGGACCACCGATGTCCTGCCTGATCTAGGCAGCGAGTGGGGCCAGTACGAGTACGTCACCAACGTCGGCTTCGCCGCATAGCTGCCCCGGATGACTACGGACGACCCCCGTCGTCGCCGGGAAGCAGCCAGCGGGACATCACGGCCTCCCTGCGGCCTCCTGAAAGGTGGTGTCGTCCGTGCAGGGGATCCGTGCGGCCAGGAGGTGCCCGTCCCGGGCGGCGGCTTCCAGGAGCCGGCGCTGTCGGGGGAAGCCACGGGAGACGGGATCCAGGTCGGCGGGCCGGTAGTAAAGCGCGTATTCCCCGGCCTCCAGCGCTGTGCGGCGCCAGCGGGTGGGCGTGAAGACGGGGCCGGTGAAGAAGAAGGTGCCCTGTGGGTCCACGACCGTCAGGCGACTGGTCGCACCCGGCAGGCCCGGCACCGCGGTGAGCACGGCAACCCACTCCTTGACCAGCGGTGGTGGACTGGTGGTCGCACTCGCGGGCGTGAAACCACGGCGCTGGAGGTAGGACGCGAACACATCGGTGAGTTCAGCCTGCCGGGTGTCGGCGAAGAACTGCGGGCTCACCAGTTCCGCGACCAGGACCGCCAACTGGTGTCCGGAAGCGCTCGGAGGCAGGGTACTCATCCGCATGTCGTCCACCGGGTTGACCGACGCGCCGGTCTCAAGCTCCGTGACGGCCGAACGCATGCAGCCCGGGTGGGCGAACCGCACGCGGACCTGCGGACCCCTGCTGCCCGTCACCACCACGTTCACCGCGCCGGTGATCCGCTGCGTGCAGGAGGCGCAGTCCGCTCCCTGCGCTTCCTGGCGGGCCTGCTTCATCCCGAAACCACAACGGCGGAGCGGATCCTCGCAGACGGCAGGGGCGTCCGCACCGGTCGCGACCGGTGCG
>NZ_JBEYZW010000051.1:0-50222 GCF_040646215.1 Streptomyces sp. NPDC046215
AGACGCCCGCGAGAGCGATGTCGGCTTCCGCAGATCGGCGGATCCAAGGTACTGACCGGCGGTGAGGCCGTCGCCGGCTCGGAGACGCGTTCGGCGACAACCCGCCCCCGCAGCCCCCCCCCGAACATTGAAAGCCCCGCGCAGCGGACCGGCACCGGCGGACCCGGCAAAAACCACATGCACACACCACAGGCCAGCGCCTAGCGTCCCCGCATGAGCCCCGACATCCGCACCGTCACCCCCTCCGACCTCCCCGACTGGGTCCGGGCGATGCGCACCGCCTTCCTCCAGCCGCCCGCCCCCTCCAAACAGGAGATCGAGACCCGCGCCGCGCACTTCGTGCCGGACCGTTCGCAGGGTGCGTTCGACGCCGGCCGCTGTGTGGCGACGTTCCGCAGCTTCGCCCAGCGGCTCACCGTCCCCGGTGGCGCCCAGGTCGACGTGAACGCGATCTCGAACGTGACGGTCGCGCCGACGCACCGCCGGCGCGGCCTCCTGAGCCGCATGATGGCGGCCGACCTGCGGGCCGCGCAGGAGCGGGGTGACGTCGCCGCCACGCTCATCTCGGCCGAGTACCCGATCTACGGCCGCTACGGCTTCGGCCCGGCCACCTCGACGACGGAGTGGGAGGTGGAGACAGCCCGTTCCGGCCTGGACCGGCGGGGCGCGGGCCCGGCGGACGGCGGCCGGGTGGATCTGGCGGACGCCGCGGAGGTGCGGCGGCTGGGCCCGGCCCTGCACGAGGAATTCCGGGCGCGGCAGCCCGGCGCCATCGACCGCAACGAGCTGTGGTGGCAGCAGTACACCGGCGAGGTGCCGCGGGGCGGCCGGCCCTGGGCCGAGCCCTTCTTCGCCGTGTACCGGTCGCCGGACGGCACCGTGGAGGGCCTGCTGACGTACACCTCGGACGAGACCTGGGAGGCGAAGCTTCCGCAGCACACCCTCAGCGTCACCGACCTCCTGGCCGTCTCGCCGACCGCCGAACGCGCCCTGTGGCGCTACCTGTTGTCGGTCGATCTGGCGGCCCGGATCCGGACGGGGCTGCGCGCCCCCGACGACATCCTGCCGCTGCTGCTGCCGGAACCGCGGGCCGCCCGGATCGTCACGCACGCGGACTTCCTGTGGGTGCGGCCGCTGGACGTGCCGCGGCTGCTGGCGGCCCGGACGTACGCCACCGCCGGTTCGCTGGTGCTGGAGGTGGCCGATCCGGCCGGCCCGGCGGGCGGGCGGTTCCTGCTGGAGGCGGGGCCGGACGGCGCCGCTTGCGCCCCCACGACCCGTTCGGCGGATCTGGCGCTGGGCGCGGGCGAGCTGGGTTCGGTGTGCCTGGGCGACGAGGCCGTCTCACGGCTGGTCGCGCTGGGCCGGGTCGCCGAGGAGCGGCCGGGCGCGGCGGCTCGCGCGGACTCGCTGCTGCGCACGCCGCGGCGCCCGTGGTGCCCGGACTCCTTCTGAACACCGGCGGGCGCCGCCCCTTGACGGTGAGTCATGGATCACAGTTGACCTCAAGCATGCTTGAGGATGCAAGCTTTTCCTCAACGGCACACAGGCCCGCCACCGACGGCGGCGCGCTCCTCCGCCGACATCTCCCGGAACAGGAAAGGGACATCATGTCCGAGACCCCGTACCGCCTCGCCGTCATCATCGCCTCCAACCGCGAGGGCCGGTTCGGCCCCACGGTGGCCAAGTGGTTCACCGCGCAGGTCGCCGAGCGCGGTGACATCGAGTTCGACGTCGTCGACCTCGCCGAGCACCCGCTGCCGGTGAGCCTGAGCAGCGACCCGGGCCCGGAGGACGCCGCCGCCCTCGCCACGATCACGCCGCGGCTCGCGGAGGCGGACGCGTTCGTCGTCCTGACGCCCGAGTACAACCACAGCTACCCGGCTACTCTGAAGAACCTCATCGACTGGCACTACACCCAGTGGCAGGCCAAGCCGGTCGCGTTCGTCTCCTACGGCGGTCTCTCCGGCGGTCTGCGCGCCGTCGAGCACCTGCGCCCGGTCTTCGCCGAGCTGCACGCGGTCACGATCCGCGAGACGGTCAGCTTCCACAGCCCCTGGGGCAAGTTCGACGACGAGGGCGTCCACCTGGACGAGGCGGCGGGCACCGCGGCCTCCGGTGCGGCCAAGACCCTGCTCGACCAGCTCGGCTGGTGGGCCGTCTCCCTGCGCGAGGCCCGCGCCAAGCGCCCGTACGGCGCCTGAGACCCCGCCCGTCCGCCACCGGCCCACCCCTCGCGGGGCCGGTGACGGACGCGGCTCCCCTCGCCGGCGCACTTCATTAAGCTGGAAGGCGTCAGGGGACGTGATCGGGCCGGAGCCACCGCGCGGGACGTGCGGGGCGCCCCGGCGGGTGACCAAGGGGGCGGGCTCGTGAAGGCACATCCGTACACGTGCGGGATCGACGCTGCCATCGACGTGATCGACGGCAAGTGGAAGGTCCTGATCCTGTGGGCCCTGCACGACCGCCCGCACCGATTCGGCGAGACGCGGCGCAACCTGCCGGGCATCAGCGAGAAGGTGCTGGCCCAGCAGCTGCGCGAGCTGGAGGCGGACGGCATCGTCCACCGCGAGGTCTTCGACGTGATCCCGCCGAAGGTCGAGTACTCGCTCACCGCGCAAGGCCTGGCCCTCAACGCGGCCCTCGCCCCGCTCGCCGCCTGGGGCAACGAGCGCATCGCCCGCCTCGTGGCGGAGGCCGCGGCGACCGCGGCGGCGTGAGGCCGGCCGCGTGCGCCGGCCGCGTGGACGCTACGCCGCCGGAACCGCGACGTGCTGCCCGAGGCCACCGTCAACCGGCAGCTTCACCCCCGTCGTGAACGTGGCGTCCGTGGCCAGGAACAGCGCGGCGCGGGCGACCTCGTCGGAGGTGGCGTGGCGCCGCATCGGCGTGACCGCGTCACCGAGGGCGCGGAACTCCTCCCGCTCCGCGTCGGTCAGGTCCGCGGCGCCCATGGACGGGGTGTCGGTGAAGCCGGGGCTGACGGCGTTGACGCGGATGCCGCGGCCGACCAGCTCGGTGGCCAGCACCTGGGCGAAGGACCACAGGGCCGCCTTCGACCCGGAGTAGACGCCCATGCCGGCGTTGCCGGTGGAGTCCGCCACGGAGGTCGTGAAGACGATCGAGCCGCCGTCCCGCAGCAGCGGGATCATGCGCTGCACCGTGAAGAAGGCGCCCTTGGTGTTGATCGCGAACTGCCGGTCGTAGGACTCCTCGGTGACCGTCTCGACGGGGCCGAGTTCCGAGATCCCGGCGTTGACGAAGAGGTGGTCGACGTGACCGAGCGTCCCCGTGACGGTTCTGCCCAGGGCGGCGATGTCGGCCAGACTCGCGGTGTCGGACCGCACGACGTGGGCCGAGGGGCCCAGTTCGGCGCGCGCGGCCTCCAGGTTCTTCTCGTTGCGGCCCGTCAGCAGGACCTCGGCCCCGCCCTCGACGAGGCGCTTGGCGACGGCGAGGCCGATCCCGATCGTGCCACCGGTGATGACGGCCTTCTTGCCCGCGTACTTGCTCATGTGCTGGTGCTCCCTTGCCCGTTCCCGGTGTGTGTTCCGGTGTGACCACTGTGCCGATCGGGGCTGATGGTCGGCTGATGGGCGGCTGAGGGTTCGCTGACCGTCGATGCCGGCGCACTGAGTTACGGTTTTCGGCATGCGGTTCGGGGTGCTCGGCCCACTGGTGGTGTGGGACGCCGAGGGGAAGCCGGTCAGGGTGCGCGAGGCGAAGGCCCGGGCGCTGCTGGCCGATCTCCTGGTGCACGAGGGCCGGACGGTCTCCGCCGACCGGCTGGTGGACGACCTGTGGGGCGCCGAGCCGCCCGCCCGTACCGCCAACGCCCTCCAGGCCAAGGTGTCCGTGCTGCGCCGCTCCCTCGGCCGCGACCGGGTCGTCCACCAGCGGCCCGGCTACCGGCTGCGGCTGGAGCCGGGCGAGACCGACGCGGACCGCTTCGAGGAACTGGTGCTCCGCGCCCGCGCCACCGGCGAGCCGCGGGCGCGCGCCGCCCTGCTGGCGGACGCCCTCCGGCTGTGGCGCGGCCCGGCCTACGCCGACTTCGCCGACGAGGAGTTCGCCCGGGCGGCGGCGCGCCGCCTGGAGGAGCAGCGGCTCACCGCCCTGGAGGAGCAGGCCGAGGCGCGGCTGGCGGCCGGCGAGGGTGGCGGGCTCGTCGCGGAGCTCACCGCGCTCGTGGCCCGGCACCCGCTGCGGGAGCGGCTGCGCGCGGCCCAGGTGCGGGCGCTGTACCGGGCGGGGCGGCAGAGCGAGGCCCTCGCCTCGTACGGCGAGCTGCGCGACCGGCTGGCGGAGGAGCTGGGCCTGGACCCCGGCCCCGAGCTGGCGGCCCTGCACCGGTCGGTCCTCGTCCAGGCCCCGGAGCTGGCGCCGGGCGAGGACGCGAGCCCGGCGCGGCCCCTGACGAACCTGCCCGCGCCGCTGACCGAGCTCGTCGGCCGGGAGCGGCCGGTGGCCGAGGTGCGGGAGCTGCTCGCGCGGTGCCGGCTGGTGACGCTCACGGGCCCGGGCGGGGTCGGCAAGACCCGGCTGGCGGTCGAGGCGGCGGGCGGGCTCCTGGAGGCGTTCCCCGACGGGGTGTGGCTCGTGGAGCTCGCCGGGCAGCGCGGCTCGGCAGCGGCCCTCACGGAGGTCGTCGCGGCCGTCCTGGGCGTGCGGGACGACGGCCCGGGCGGCGGGGGTCCGGGCGGTGTCCGGGAGCGGCTGGCGGCCGCCCTGCGCGACCGCCGCGCCCTGCTGGTGCTGGACAACTGCGAGCACGTCGTCGAGCCGGTCGCCGAGCTCGCCGGGGCCCTGCTGGGCCGGGCGCCGGGGCTGCGGGTCCTGGCCACCAGCCAGGAGCCGCTGGGCGTGCCCGGGGAGACCGTACGGGCCGTGGAGCCGCTGCCGCCGGCCGACGCGGCCCGGCTGTTCACCGCCCGCGCGGCCGCCGCCGCGCCCGGCCCCGGCGGGAGCCTCTCCGATCCGGCCGACCGCGAGGCGGTGGACGTGATCTGCCGGCGGCTCGACGGCATCCCGCTCGCCCTGGAGCTGGCCGCCACGCGCGTGCGCGCGCTGGGCGTCCGCGAGCTCGCCGACCGGCTGGGCGACCGCTTCCGGGTGCTGGCGGGCGGGCACCGGGGCGCCCCCGCGCGCCAGCAGACGCTGCGGGCCGTCATCGACTGGAGCTGGGAGCTGCTCAGCGCCCCCGAGCGGATCGTGCTGCGCCGGCTCGCCGTGCACAGCGACGGCTGCACGCTGGAGTCGGCGGAGGCGGTGTGCGCGGGCGAGGGGGTGGCGGCCGAGGAGGTCCTCGGGCTGCTGGTCCGCCTGGTCGACCGGTCCCTCGTGGTGATGGCCGACGGCCCGGAGGGCCCGCGGTACCGGCTGCTGGAGTCGGTGGCCGCGTACGGTGTCGAGCGCCTCCACGAGATGGACGACTTCGCGCCCGTGCGGCTGCGGCACCTGCGGCACTGCATCGAGTTCGCCGAGCGAGCCTGCCCGCACCTGCGGGAGGCCGGCCAGCGGGTGTGGCTGCGGCGCCTCGACGCCGAGACCGCCAACATGCGGGCGGCCCTCGACACCGCGGTGTCCGGCGGCGCGGCGGAGGAGGCGCTGCATCTGGTCTCCGCCCTTTCCTGGTACTGGTTGATGCGAGGGCGCCTGGCGGAGGCGCGCCGGTCGATGGAGAGCGCGCTGTCACTGCCGGGCGCCGTCCGGTCGGGCCTGCGCGCTGAAGTGCGGGCCTTGCACGGGGGTTTCGCGCTCATGGCCGGTGTGCGGACGCCCCCGTCACCCCTCTCCGCGTTTGAGGAGATCGAGGACGCCGGGTGCCGGGCCCGGGGACAGTGGTTCCACGCCTACGCCCTGTTCAACACCGGCGACATGGCCACCAGCATCGAGCTCACCGGCCAGGCGCTGGCGGGTTTCCGCGAGCGGGGTGACACCTGGGGAGTCGCCGCGGCCCTCGCCCTGCGCGCCATGCACGACCTGGTGCGCGGCGACGCGGCGGCGCTCCGCCGGCACGGCGAGCGCAGCGCGCAGCTCTTCCGTGAACTGGGCGACGACTGGGGCCTGTTGCGGTGCGTCCATCCGCTCGCCTCCCTCGCCGAGATCGACGGGGATTACGCGGAGTCCGCCCGCCTGCTGCGGGAGGGCCTGGGCATCGCCGAGCGGCTGGGGCTGGCCATCGAGGTCTCCTCGACCCTCTCCGCGCTGGGCCGGCTCGCGCTGCTGGGCCGGGAGTGGGGCCGGGCGCGGGAGCTGCACGGCGAGGCACTGCGCCTGGCCGCCGAGCAGGGCTTCAAGTTCGGCGAGGTCCACGCCGAGCTGGGCCTGGCCCTGGGTGCCCGCCGGGAGGGCGACCTCGCCCGCGCCGAGGCCCTGCTGCTGCGCATCCGCGACTGGTACGGCACGGCGTCCGAGGGCGGGGGCAACGCCCTGGTCCTGGCCGAGCTCGGTTTCGTGGCGGAGCTGCGGGGTGATGCGGAGGCCGCGCGCGCCCGCCACCTGGAGGGCCTGTCCCGGGCCCGCCTGTCGGGCAGTGCCCGGGCCCTGGCCCTGGCACTGGAGGGCCTCTCGGGCGCGGAGGCCCTCGCCGGGCGCGCGAAGCCGGCAGCCCTGCTCCTCGGCGCCGCGTCCGCCGCCCGCGCCTCGGCGGGCGCCCCACTGCCGCCCGCGGAGCGCGGTGACGTGGACCGGATAGCGCAGTCGGCGAGGACGGCCCTGGGCGAACGGGCCTTCGCGGGGGCGTTCACCGACGGCGAGGGCCTGAGCCCGGAGCAGGCGGTGGCCGCGGCGGGGCTCGCCGGGGGTGGCTCGTAAGGGGGCGCGCCCCGGCAGCGCGGTCGGCGGCGGCCCTGGGGCAAGCTGACACGGCGGAAGCCTCACCCGGCCGACGGGCCTCGACAGAAGCGGCTCGTGGAGCGACGGCGGGCCCGGGAACGGCGTCGGCGAGGACGGCCAGGCCCTCACCGCGCGGGGCCGTCACCCCGGCACAGGCCGTAGTCCCGCCCCAGCCACGGCCCGTAAAACGGCCGCACGCCCCGCGAGCGGAGCCGGCCGGGCGTGCGGGCCCTCACCGCGGCGGGTCACCCCCGGCAGCCCCCACCAAGGACCGCTCGCAGAGCTACCGGCACCGCCGCACGTAGTACGCGTAGGTCAGGGCCAGCACCAGCGGTCCCCACAGCACGATCAGCCCGCTGACCACGTTCGCCAGCGTCTCCCACCAGATGTTCGAGAAGCCGCCGTTGGTGAAACCCGCGATGCCGAAAGTGGTGAGCGTCCAGTCCACCAGCAACCCGGTGAAGAGCAGGCCGCCCAGTGTCGCGGGCACGATGACCGCGAACGGGGGGACGGCCCTGCCACCGATCACCGGCACCCAGCGGGGCACGACCTCGCCCCACCCCCGCACCAGCCCGAGGCACAGCAGCGCGAACGCCTCGGACAGCAGGCTGAGCGTGAAGACGTAGGGCACGGTCACCCACAGGCCCTGGGTCACGCCGCTCTGGTCCAGCCCCATGCCGAAGCCGAAGCCGATGGGCAGCCGCCACAGACACACCGGGAGGCCGAGCAGCGGCAGGGCACGAGCGGCTCGTTCCGCCCAGCGCGGAACGGGCCGCTCGGTGCCCGAAGGTGTCACGGCGGGGCGGGAGATCGCGGTGTTCGTCATGCCCCCAGCCTCGTCGGACCAGGGTGGCGGGCCGTCCTCCCAGGGCACCGGCCGCCTCCGCCGGAAGGCTGATTGCCGGCCCCTGCCGTCAGGGCTTGTGGGCGATCAGCGCACCGTTCGCCAGGGGCGCGTCGAGGGCGAAGCCGACGCGGCGGATGTCCGTGAAGCCCGCCGCGGACAGCATCGCCTCGTACTCGGCGCGGCTGCGGTTCGCGCCCTCGGCGGTCTCGACCAGCATGTTCAGACCGGCGACGGCTCCCGCCACCGGGCCGGTGCCCTCGTCGTCGAGGAACGCCTCGCCGATGATGACGGCACCGCCGCTGCCGAGCGCGGTGTGGCACTTGCGCAGGAGCTGTGCGCCCTGCTCCTCGCTCCAGTCGTGGAGGATGTTGGTCATCAGGATGGCGTCGTAGCCGGTCGGCAGGTCGTCCGCGAAGAAGTCGCCGCCGATCGCGTCGATCCGGTCGCCCAGCCCGGCCTCGGCGAGGCGCCGCTCGGCCTTGTCCGTGACGAACGGCAGGTCGTAGACCGTCGCCTTCAGGTGCGGGTGGTGGGCGCACAGCTCGCCGCAGAACGAGCCGAGCCCGCCGCCGACGTCGAGGAGCCGCCGGTAGGCGCCGAAGTCGATGGACAGGGCCATGGCCCGTGCGGTGAACACGGCCCCGGAGTGCGCCGCCTTGGGGAAGAGCTCCGCCATCTCCTCGTCCTGCGGGTCGAAGAGTGTCTCCTCCGTCTCCGGGTCCCAGGTGGTCGGCCGGTTGGTGCGGACGGCTTCGCCGAGCCTGCCCCACGCGTCGTACTCGCGCCGGTCGGTGAAGGTGACGAGGTCGCCGAAGAAGTACCGCTTCCCGCGGACGAGGAACTCCTCGGACAGCTCGGTGTTGACGTAGCGGCCGTCGCGCTTGCCGAGCAGCCCCAGCGAGGCGCACGCCGTCAGCAGCAGCCGGGCGGGCCGCTCGGCGATGCCCTCCTTGCCGGCCAGCTCGGCGGGGGTGATGCCGCCGGTGCCGCTGACCTTGGTGAACAGGTCGAACTCCAGCGCCGTGGCCAGGACCTTGGCGACGCGGAACCCGTCCGCCATCGCCATCAGGGGCGCGGGGGTCAGCGGCTGAACCCCGGTGTACGAGGTGTTGTTCATCGGGCCTCCCCGAGGGGCCGGCACCCGTGAGGTGCCGGCCCCTCGCATCTGTGGACGTGCTCAGTCGGACGGAAACAGGCGGTCTGGGTCAGAGCGATCTGCTCAGGCGTTCTGCGTCAGGCGGCCTGCGTCAGGTGGACGGAGACCGCCGCCGGCGGGCTCGCGCGGGATCAGCTGGTGCCCGCCCACACGCCCGTCTCGGCGCTCCCGCGCACGTAGGTGTCGAAGTCGCGCGGCTCGCGGCCCAGCGCGTCCTGCACACCGGTGCTCAAGTGCGCGTCCCACCCGTTGCGGATGGCCGTGAAGAGACCCAGCAGGATGCCGGCGTGCTCCTCGGGGACACCGGCGGCCACCGACCCCTGAACGAAGGCCTCGCCCTCCAGGTCGATGAAGCGGATCTCCCGGCCGGCGGCCGCGCCTATGCGGGCGGCGGCCTCGGCGAACGACAGGGCCTCCGGGCCGGAGAGCTCGTAGATCTTGCCGTTGTGGCCGGATCCCGTGAGCGCGGCGGCCACCACGTCGGCGATGTCCTCGGCGTCCACGAACGGCTCCTTGCCGTCGCCCGCGGGCACCGCGAGGACGCCTTCCAGGATCTGCGGGAGGAAGAACGCCTCGCTGAAGTTCTGCGCGAACCACGTCGGCCGCACGATGGTCCACTCCGCCCCGGACTCCTGGACCGCGCGCTCGGAGGTCAGCAGCTTCTCGTCGCCCGCCGCGTCGATGCCGCGCGCGGACAGCAGCACCAGCCGCCGCACGCCCGCCGAGACGGCGCGCTTCACGAACTGCGGCACCACCTGCCGAGCCTGGCTGGGCAGCGTCGGCGGAATCACGTAGACGGCGCGGGCGCCGGTCAGCGCCGCCGTCCACGTCGACTCGTCCTGCCAGTCGAAGCGCGTCGCTCCGCCCCGCGCGGCGGCCCGCACCTCGTGCCCGGCCTCCTGCAGCCGGGCCACTACCCGGCGGCCCGTCTTGCCGGTGCCGCCCAGCACCAAGAATGTCTCGCTCATCATGTCCTTCCCACGGTGTGTACAGGTCCTTGCGTTCTAACGCGGCTGGGGTCAGCCGGCCATCGTCGGCGCTCCTTTCGCCGTGGCGGACGGTACGGATCCGGCCGCGCGCAGAACGAGGTCGTCGGCCTCCCGCGAGCCGACGGTCAGGCGCAGCCCCTCGTCCGGGTAGCAGCGCACGAGCGCGCCGGCCCGGGCCAGCTCCGCGGCCAGGACCTCGCTGCGCGAACCGGCGTCGATCCACAGGAAGTTGGCCTGGCTGGGGAAGGTGTGCCAGCCCAGGCGGGCCAGCCCGTCCCGCAGCCGGTCCCGTTCGGCGACGATCGCGTCGACGCGTGCGGTGAGCTGCTTCTGCGCGCGCAGCGACTCGGCCACGGCGACCTGCGCGAGGTGGCTGATGCCGTACGGCAGCGACCTGCCCCGCACGCGCCCGGCCACGACCGGTGCCGCGACGCAGTAGCCGACGCGGAGGGCGGCCAGTCCGTACGCCTTGGAAAAGGTGCGCAGGACGACGAGGTTGGGGTGGGCGGCGAGGTGCCGCAGGCCGTCGGGCAGCCCGGGGTCGCGGCCGAACTCGTGGTACGCCTCGTCGAGGATCACCGTGATCCGCTCGGGGAGGGCGCCGAGGAATTCCTCCAGCGCGTCCCGGCCGATCACCGTGCCCGTCGGGTTGTGCGGGTTGCACAGCACGACGACCCTGGTCCGCGGGGTGACCGCGGCGAGGATGCCGGGGAGGTCCTGGTGCCCGGCGGCGGTCAGCGGGACCTCGACGGACTCCGCCCCGGCCATCTCGGTGATCAGCGGGTAGGCGTCGAAGGACCGCCACCCGTACACCACCTCGTCGCCGGGCCCGGTGCACAGGTCGAGGACGTGCAGGGCGAGGCCGACGGAGCCGTTGCCGACGGCCACGCGGTCGCGGGTGACGCCGAGCCAGTCGGCGACCATGCCGATCAGGGTGTCGGGGGTGAACTCGGGGTAGCGGTTCACCGCGTCCAGCTCCGCCGCGAGGGCCTTGCGCACCTCCGGCAGCGGCGGGTAGGGGTTCTCGTTGAGGTGCAGCCGGAGTTCCAGTTCTGACGGCATGTCGCCGGTCCTCATTTCACCGGGAGGGACTGCGTATGGCGGAAGACGTCGTGCGGGTCGAAGGCGGCCTTCGCCGCGACGAGCGCCTCGTAGTTCTCCCCGTAGTAGAGCCGGTGCGCGGAGACCCCCGACCGGTTGTACGTGTAGTCGTCGAGGTCGACGTCCGGGTAGTTGAAGTAGCAGCCGTCGGTGTCGTCGTTGGTGAGCGGCACCCCGCCGGTGTCCCCGTAGACCGCCGCGTAGAAGTCGCGCAGCCACTGCACGTGGGGGGCCTCGTCGGCCTCGGGCGCCCAGGCGGTGACGTAGTGCATCTCCATGACGGAGTCGCGGTGCGCGAAGGCCGTGGCCCGCCGGGACACGGCGTTGGTCCTGCCGCCGAAGCCGATCATCAGCAGCCGGGCGGCGGGGTTCGGGTACTCGACCTCCGACAGGTGCCGGTAGATGGCCTGGATCTGCCGGTCGGGCAGCGCCCGGCGCTGGTAGGCCGACTTGGCCTTGAAGCTGAACGTCGGGGTGTTCGGCCCGGCGAGGCCCGGCCACCCCGTGGCGTGCAGCCACGGCAGGCGCATGGTGTCGATCCGCGGGGTGACGCCCACCCCCTCGCCGACCGCCGCGAAGAACTCGTTCAGCAGCCGCTCCGCGTCGGGCCCGGTCGCGTCGAACTGCGCGACCATGCTGAAGGACCCGGCGGCGCGCGGTGTCGGCTGGAACTGGGTGTAGAGGCTGTCGTAGGGCGTGCCCGCGGCGCGGTACCGCTCGCACCAGGAGCCGAAGTTCTTCACCAGGCGGGTGAACGCGGCCTCGTCCACCTCGTACCAGGGCCAGGTGACGGTGGAGACGAACACCTGCCCCGGCGGCTTGGGCAGCAGCTTCGTGGGGTTGCTGCCCCGGCTGCCGGGCGTGCGGAACCAGTACTTGGTGACGATGCCGAAGTTGCCGCCACCCCCGCCGGTGTGCGCCCACCACAGGGCGCCCTTGGGCCGCTTCTGCAGCCAGTCGTCCCGGGTGGCGACGGTGGTGATGACCCGCCCGGCGGCGTTGACGGTGACCACCTCGACCGCGTGCAGATAGTCGGTGGTCAGCCCGTGCAGCCGGGACAGCGGCCCGTGGCCGCCGCCGACGACGTGCCCGCCGATGCCGACCGAGGGGCAGGCGCCGCCGGGCAGGGTGACGCCCCACGTCTCGTACAGGGCCTCGTAGACCTCGCCGAGCGTCGCACCGGGCTCGACGGCGAACGCGCCGCGCTGGCCGTCGAAGGTCACGGTGTTCATGTTGGAGAGGTCGATGAGGATCTGCCCGTCGGTGCCGAAGCCCTCGTAGCAGTGCCCACCGCTGCGGACGGCGATCCGCTTGCCCGCCCGGACCGCCTCGCGGACCGCGTCCTCCACCTGGCGCCGGGACTGCACGAGGCGGATCGCCTCGGGGCTGTGGACCCAGCGCAGGTTGTAGCCGCGCGTCAGGTCGGCGTACCGAGGGTCGGTGGGTGTGACCGTGACCGCCGGGGTGCTCGCGGCGACCTCCGGTGCGGCGGTGGTGTCATCAGGGGTGCCGACGGCCTCGACGAGGCGGGCACCGCTGGTGTCTTGCTCCATGTTCTTTTCCCCCTGGTTGTTCTGGTGCTTCTCGTGCTCAGCCGGTGAGAACCCGGCAGTCGGCCCGGCGCGCTACGGCGTATGTCGGCTCGTCCTCCGGCAGGAAGCCGGCGAACGGCGGCACTTCCTCGGCGGGCAGCCGCAGTTCGAGGACGCCGGGCAGGTGTTCGTGGGCGTCGTGGTAGTCGGCGAGCCGGCCGCGCAGCTCGTCGGGCGTGCCGGCGGTGCCCACCCAGAGCCGGTCCGGGCCGCCCAGCCCGTACGCGACCGTGGCCACGTCCAGCGGCGGGTACTGCACGCACTCCAGCCGCGAGTCGAAGAACGTCTGCTGGCGGGTGACGCACATGCCGTGCATGTTGTTGTTGAAGACGACGTACAGGATCGGCAGCCGCTCGGCCACCGCGGTGTGGACCTCGAAGCCGTTCATCAGGAAGGCGCCGTCCCCGCACAGGACCACGGTGCGGGTGTCGGCGGGCGAGCCCAGCTGGGCGCCGACCGCGGCGGCGATGCTGTAGCCCATGCCGCCCATGCCGAGGGCGATGGTCGACGAGGCGCCTTCGGGCACCTGGGCCAGGTGGATCGCGGCCGAGGCGCAGTTCCCGGCGTCCAGCAGGATGTTGCCGCCCCGCGGGAGGTAGCCCTCGATGATCCGGATGGCCTCGCTCTGGCGCAGGGTGTCGCGCGCCGTGCGGGGCCCGGGCTCCGCCGGCGTGGGTGCCGCGAGGCGCGGGCGGTACCTGCGCAGCTCGTAGCCGTCGGGCGGTGGCGCGGTGAAGGGTTCGGCGTCGAGGAGACCCAGGAGGGCGCGGAACGCCGCCCCCGCGTCCTCCGCGACGACGATGCCGGGCGCGGTGGCCCGTTCCGCCTCGCCGGGGTCGATGTTGACCACGGCGAGGCGCGCGGGGTCCAGCCGGCCGAGCGGCGCCCGGGTCATGACGCCGAGCCCGGTGCCGACGGCGACGACGAGGTCGGAGTCCTTCAGGAACGCGTGCGCCGACGGGTGGCCCGCGGCGCCCGTCACGCCCAGGAACAGCGGGTCGTCGTTGGGGAACTCCCCGCGGGCCGCCATGGTGGCGGCCACCGGGATGCCCGCCCGGCGGGCGAAGGAGGTCACCTCCGCGGCGGCGTCGCTGCGGCGGACGCCGTGGCCGATGAGCAGGGCCGGACGGCGGGCCGCACGCAGGGCGTCGAACAGCGGGCGGACGGTGTGCGGGGTGACCTCCCCGGGCGTGGGCAGTGCGGCCAGGTCGGCCGGCCAGCCCGCGGGCCGCGGGCCCACCGGCAGGTCGAAGAGGTCGCGGGGCACGAGCAGGGCGACCGGGCCGGGGCGGCCGGTGAGGGCCTCGACGGCGGCGGCGCGCAGTTCGGTCCAGAAGTCGGCCGGGTCGTCGACGCGGGCGACGCGCTTGGTGGTGGCCCGCAGCATGCCGACCGCGTGGACGGTGCGGCCGATGCCGGAGGAGTCCTGGAAGGCGCCGCGCCCCTCGAACTGCCGGGGCGGCTGGCCGATGAGGGCCAGGACCGGGACGGACTCGGCGTAGGACTCGGCGAGCCCGGCGATGAGGTTCACCATCCCGCCGCCGGAGGTCGCGCAGCAGACGCCGAGCGTGCGGTGGACGCGGGCCCGGCCGTCGGCCATGAACGCGGCGCCGTCCTCGCGCCGGGCCATGACCGACCGCAGCCGGCCGTCGCCGAGGCGGTGGATGGCGTCGTGGACGTGTTCGATGTTGGCCCCGCTGACCCCGAAGACGTACCGGACGTCCCAGTCCCGGAGCGTGGTGACCAGCGCGTCAGCCAACCGCATCGGTCTGTCCTGACGCGGTGCCGGGGCCGGAGCGGGCCGGGCCGACGGATCCGGTGGCGTAGCGGTGTTCGAGGATGCGCTTGAGGTTGGCCATCTCCACCTTGTGGATGGCGTCGAACTGGGGCCAGATGTCCCCGACCCAGTACCGGTCGGTGCGCGCCCGGCCGGCGGCGATGTACTCCGGCACGTCCGTGACCTCGCGGTCGTAGTAGGGGTGCCGGCAGTTCGTCCAGGTGATGACCGTGCCGGGGCGGCGGAGCGTGCGCCAGGCGTCGGTGATCGTGAAGTAGTAGCGCATCCACAGCTCGTCGCCCTGGTCCCAGGCGCAGGGCCAGACCACGAGCCCGTGCTCGGCGCCCTTCAGCACGTCGGCCCGGACGAATATCTCGGTGTCGGGCTGGATGGCCTCGCGCCCGCGGTACAGCCCGCCACCGATATGGCGGAGGTTCCGCATGCTGTACGTCCACTCCTCCAGGGAATGGATGTCGGCGAGGTAGTCGAACACCACGTTGTACGGGACATTTATGTGCTCGCCGAGCGAGCAGAAAGGCCCGAACACTTCTTCGTGCGCGTAGGTGTCCTTGGTCATGTCGACCATCATTTTGTGGATGTCGTCCTGGCTGGTGTTCTCGCACCGGATGAGATCCAGTGCGGCCAGATCGGAACGGTCCAATGAGGCGGAATTCTCTGACTCAGGCGTCATGACGCCTCCCCCTGAATGCGGTGAATGAAGAACGTGCGGAAATGCGGGAACCACGCTCCGGCCCCCCTTGGGCACGGCCGGGGCCGGCCCGGTGCCGGGGCGGCGGCAGGGCCCGGCCGAAGGGCGTCCGCGCGCGGGCGGGCGCGAGGATCACCGGCGGATCCGTGGCCGGATCACACCCGGGCGGTGGGCCAGCGCAAGGTGGTCGCGCTGACCATGTCCCCGCCGTTGGAGAAGGTGCCGAGCGCCAGGACGTCGCCCGGCTTGACCAGGGAATGGTCCAGGGCGTCGGCCAGGGTCACCGGGATCGAGCCGGCGAACAGGTTCCCGTACTTGGCGAGCGTGTCGTGCGCGCGCGACGGGTCGATGCCGCAGCGCCGGCGCCACTCGGTGAGGTACTCCTCGTTCGGCTGGTGGGTGATGAGGAGCGAGACGTCCCGGCTGTCGAGCCCGGCCCGGTCGAGGCTGATCGCGACGGCCTCGGGCACGAGGCTCATCGCGTTTTGGCGCAGCGCCTCGATGCGCTCGCGCGTGAAGTTGACCGTGATGGGACCGCAGCCGCGCTCCCAGTATTGCTTGAACTGCCCGTCGATCAGGTCGGGTTCGAAGCGGAGCAGCCCGTAGTTCTCCCCGTGCGAGCGTTCGTAGGTGGACAGAATCGTCCGCTCCCCGGGCGACAGCAGCGTGGCGGTCGCTCCGTCGCCGAGGACGCGCGAACGGGCCGACTTCTGGAACTCCGGAAGCCGGGAGATGAAGTTGGTGACGGTGAGTACCACGACGTTCCGGTGCTGCCCGGATTCGATGAAAGCGGCGGCCGTGCGGAGCGCGGACAGCCAGGAGCAGCAGCTGGTGTCGACCTGCATGATCGCCGCCCGGCCGGCGCCGACGCGGGACTGCACCGCGGGCCCGATGCCCGGCCAGAAGGTGTCGTTGAAGACGCAGTTGTAGAGGATCAGATCGATGTCCCCGGCGGCCAGGCCGGTGCGGTCGAGCAGCTTCTCGACGGCCCGGGCCCCGAGCTCCGCGGAGGTGTAGTCGGGCGAGGCGAAGCGGCGCTCCGCGACTCCCCTGAAGAACGCGTCCTCCCCCAGCTCATCGCCGGCCTCTTGCGAACCATTGGTGACGACGCGCTCCGGCAGAAAGCTGGTCACGTCGATAATCTGGGCAAACCTCGCCCCGTTGTTGTGCACCCCGTTGTCCCCCCTTGAAACACTTGAGCCGTCGCGGGCACGGTGCGGCGTACCGCTCCGCCGTCCACGACGAGTCGAGTATGCGCGGGACGGCAACCGCCGGACCACAACTCCCCGGTGTCCTAAAGTGGCCTGGCAAGAACTGGAAAGGGGTGCCCTATAGTGACCCCACGGGTGCCGGAAAGCGTGGGAGCGAAGAAGGGCATCCGCAAAGCCGGGGGGCACAGTTGACAGAGCTGGATTCGACCTGCGTTTCCGTCTACACGCTGGCGCATCGGCACGGCTCTTTTCACGACGTCACGATCTTGGAAACGCTCGGCATCCCGCCCGCCGAGCTGGCGCGGGCCCGCGACACCCTCCTGGGCCTGGGCCTGCTCTCCTCGGCCGGCGCCGGCCATCCGCTCGTCGCCGTGCATCCGGAGGTGGCGGAGGCGATCGCCTGCGGCCCCTTCGAGCGGGACATCCACGAGCGGGAGGAGCGCGTGGCGCGGATGCGCAGCCAGTTGCACGCGCTGGTGCCGCTCTACGTGGGCAGCGCCGGGGCGCCGCCGTCGCCCGACAGCACCCCCACCATCGAGGACCCGGCGGAGGTCCGGCGCCGGATCGCCGCGGCGGCCCGGCGCTGCCGCCGCGAGGCGGTGGCCATCCAGCCGAGCGTCGGCCGGGACGCGGACACCGTCGAGCACACCCGCGCCTGGAGCCTGGACCTGCTGCGCCGGGGGGTGCGGATGCGCATCGTCTACCAGCACGCGGAGCGGGCCAGCCTGGCCACGCGCGCCTATGTGTGCCAGGCGGCCGAGTCCGGGGCAGAGGTGCGCACCAGCGCCGAAGTCTGCGAGCACGTCGTGGTGTTCGACGGCGCGGTGGCCTTCGTGCCGCAGGCGCCGGCGGACGGGGCGGGGAGCGGTGCGGCGCTGGTGACGAACACGACGGTCACCGGGTTCCTGTACCGCCGCTTCCAGGACGTCTGGACGGTCGCCCAGCCGTTCGACCCCCAGGAGACCCGGTACGAGAAGGTCACGGACGAGCTGAACCGCACCGTGCTGCGGCTGATGGCCGCGGGGCTGAAGGACGAGGTGATCGCGCGCCGCCTCGCCATCTCGACGCGGACGTGCCGCCGGTACATGAAGGCGGCCATGGCGGAGATCGGCGCGGTCAGCCGCTTCCAGGCCGGGGCCCGCGCGGCCCAGCTCGGCCTGCTGGGACCACCCCCGCCCGGCGGCCCCGAGGAGCCCGTCGCGGCGGCCCGCGCGAACTGACGACCCGCGCCCTGGCCGAGGCCGTCACGGGCAGGCTCACCCCACTGTCCTGTCCCGGATAACTGTGGGCATGGTGGGGCTCTGACCTGCGGTGCTCACGGTCGAGTGGGACGAGCGGGCTCCTCCTGTCCCGCTCGACCGTAGGTAGCCGCCTCCGGGGGTGCGTCAGCGCGCCGCGAGATTTGCGAGCAGCTCGGCGGCGGGCTTCGGGTGGACGAGCCAGTGCAGGTGGCTCCCCTTGAGCGTCCGGACGTCGAAGGGGTTGTCGGGCGTGAGCGCGTCGGCTTCGCGAATCATGCGGTCCTGCGCGGCGAGCGGAATGCTGGCATCGGCCGCCAGGCGCACATAGGTCTTGGGAATCCGGCCCCAGGTCGTGGCCTGTGCCCGGTCGGCGGACGTACCGGCGTCGAGGTTCTCATCGGGCTGGAAGGTGTTCAGGAAGGCCCGGAACTCGTCATCGGTGAGGTCGGCGGCGAACGCTCGCTTGAACGCGGCGAGCGCCGCCGGCTCGGCGGTGCGGAAGTTGGATCGGAGCAGACCGAGTTCGGACGGGTTTCCGACAAGCGTGGCAGCGAAGGCTCCCGCGTCGACGTCCGCCATCTCCGGCTGGGCGTAGTAGTCGCTCACGTCCAGATCGACGGGGCACCAGGCCGATACGTAAACGATCCGGTCGATCAGCTCGGGCCGGGCGTTGGCGACGGCGGTGGCCGTGATGCCACCCCTGCTGTGGGCGACGAGAATGGTGGGGCCGTTCTGCTTGGCCCGTTCGAGGACTTCGATCACGCGGGCGGCGTTGTCGGCGAGCGTGACTCCCTTGATGCTCCCCGGTTCCGCGGCGAGTGCGTCGAGGATCTGGGGAGCCTGGTAGGCCGCGGGGAAGGTCGCCTCGAATCCGTGCCCGGGAAGGTCGACGGCGGCCGAGCGATGCCCGAGCAGTGCGAGCTCGGCCAGCAGCGGCGCGAACGAGAACGAATTGGCGAAGGCCCCGTGAACAAAAACGAAGGTCGGCAGATTCTGCATGCCTCAGCCTCCAACAGAACGATCTTCTGAGCAAGATCAAGATTTCCAGTGGGCTTCAAGACGCCTGGCCGCGGCTTCGACAGTGACGCTGAGCCATGTGCGGCTGGTGCCTCGTAGGGGCGCCTGCATCGGGAAGCGGCGGTGAAATGCGGCGAGGGCCTGCGGGACGACGAGGAGGTCGTCGCCGTCAGGGGAGGGTACTCGGGCTATGGGAGTAGTCGGGACGCCGGTTGCCCGGCGCACGTGAGCGCCGGGTCAGCGCGTCTGCGGCCTCAAGGCGATCCGGGAAGGCAGGATGGCAGCGGCACGACAGCTGTCCTGCAAAGACGCCACCTATCGCGCTCAGGCTCAGAGGAGACGGCCGGGCGCGGGAGACACTTTTGCAAGCGGGTGCTTGCAAAAGTTAGCAACGTGCGGCAGGCTCGTCCACATGGCATCGCTCAACGTCGGCAATCTCGGTGAGTACCTGCGGGAGCAGCGCCGCAGCGCGCAGCTCACGCTGCGGCAGCTCGCCGATGCCGCCGGGGTGTCCAACCCGTATCTCAGCCAGATCGAGCGCGGCCTGCGCAGGCCGAGCGCCGAGATCCTGCAACAGCTGGCCAAGGCGCTGCGGATCTCGGCCGAGACCCTGTACGTCCAGGCCGGGATTCTCGACGAGCGGGACCGGGACGAGGCCGAGGTCCGCAGTGTGATCCTCGCCGACCCCTCGATCAACGAGCAGCAGAAGCAGGTGCTGCTCCAGATCTACGAGTCCTTCCGCAAGGAGAACGGGCTCGCGACGGACGACGACAGCAAACCTTCGAGTTGATCCGGGAGACCATCGCCATGGCCACCACGCAAGACATCCGCAAGGTCGCCACCGACACCGCGTACGCCGCTGCCGGTGCCGCCGACCTCACCGCCGAGAAGATCGGACAGCTGGTCGCGGAAGCCCCCGAGCGCTTCGGCCAGCTGCGGAAGACCGACCCGAAGGCCGTGCAGGAGAAGGTGACGCTCCGGGCCAAGGAGGCCCAGGCCACGGTGTCCGCGAAGTTCACGGTGCTCGCCGAGGCCCTCGACTCCGACCTCAAGAAGCTGAGCCAGACCGCCCAGGACCTGGCGCTGCAGGGCGTCGGGCAGGCCGTCGGCTACGCGGCCAGGGCCGGCGAGCAGTACGAGAAGCTGGCCGAGCGCGGCAGGGTGGCCGTGAAAACCTGGCGCAACGAGGCCGCCGAGGAGGTCACCGAGATCGCCGTGGCCATCGAGCCGGAGAGCGCGCGGGCCGCCCAGGACGGGCCCGCCGGGGGCACGGCCGCCCGGGACGAGGCTCCGGCCGGCGCTCCGGCCGCCGACGAGACCGCCACTGACGAAGCCGCCACCGGCGAGACCGCCACTGGCGAGAGCGCCGACGCGGAGGGCGCCGCCAAGCCCGCCGCGAAGAAGACCACCGCCCGCAAGCCCGCCGCGAAGAAGACGGACGCCAAGAGCGCCGAGTGAGCCGAGCGACGTGAGGGTCCGGGCACCATCCGGGTGCCCGGACCGTTATCCGGGTACGGTGGCGGCGAGCCGCCGACCGCGGCCCTGACGACGACCGGCAGAGCAAGAGGTGGGCGACGTGTTGGTGGAAGCCTTTGGCGAGGCCCTGTACTGGGTGTCGGTGGGCCTGCTCCTCTTCACTCTGTTCGCGTTCCTCAACGCCGCCGTGCACCGTGAGGACGCCTACCGCGCCGCCGACAAGCAGTCCAAGCCGTTCTGGCTGATCATCCTCGGCATCGCCGTGGCGGTGAACCTGTTCCTGGGGATCTTCAGCTTCCTGCCGATCCTCGGGCTGATCGCCACGATCGTCTACATCGTGGACGTCCGGCCCGCGCTCAAGCAGGCCGGCGGCGGGCGCGGCCCGCGCCGCCGGGGCGGCGGCTCCAGCTCGGACGGCCCCTACGGCCCGTACAACGGCCGCCGCTGAGGCCACCCGGCCCGGCCCCGTCGTCTTGCCGCCCGCGGCGGCGGGCGCGTCCTCAAGCCCCCCGGCTACCTCCCCCAGGAGGTGGCCCCGGACGGGCCTGCAATCGCTGAGCTCAGCCCGATCAGCCCGTCCGGCGATTGAGGACACCGCCGCGCAGCGGTGGTGCGCTCCCCCGACCCGCAGGCCCGGTCGCGCTGAGCCGAGCGGTCACCGCGGTCGAGCAGCAGGACCGCGAGGTCGTCCGTGAGGTCCCCGCCGTTCAGGGCCCGCACCTCCGTCACCGCGGCGTCGAGGAGCTCCTCGCCCCGCAGCCCGCCGCGCAGTTGACGGGCGATCAGCTCGACCATGCCGTCCTGCCCCAGGCGCCGCGGCCCGTCACCGACCCGGCCCTCGATGAGGCCGTCGGTGTACATCATCAGGCTCCAGCTGCCGCCGAGTTCGACCTGGCGGCGCGGCCAGCGGGCACGCCGCAGCAGCCCGAGCGCGGGGCCGCCGTCCTCCTGCGGCAGCAGCCGCGGCGCCTGCCCGGGCAGCACCAGGAGCGGGGCGGGGTGCCCGGCCAGGCTCAGGCCCGCGCGCCGCCCGTCCGCCGATATGTCGACGGCGCACAGCGTCGCGAAGGTCTCGTCGTCCGCCCGCTCGTGCTCCAGGACCTGCTGGAGGGTGGCGAGCAGCTCGTCACCGCACAGCCCCGCGAAGGTCAACGCCCGCCAGGCGATCCGCAGTTCGACACCCAGGGCCGCCTCGTCGGGGCCGTGACCGCTGACGTCGCCGATCATCGCGTGGACGGTGCCGTCCGGCGTGCGGACGGTGTCGTAGAAGTCGCCCCCGAGCAGGGCGCGGCTGCGACCGGGCCGGTAGCGGGCGGCGAACCGCAGGCCCGAGCCGGCCAGCAGCGGGGTGGGCAGCAGGCCGCGCTCCAGCCGGGCGTTCTCCTGGGCGCGCAGCCGCGACTCGGTGAGCTGCCGGTGGGCCACGTCCGCGCGCTTGCGTTCGACGGCGTAGCGGACGGCCCGGCTGAGCACCGGCCCGTCGAGCTCGTCGCGGAAGAGGTAGTCCTGGGCGCCGGCCCGTACGGCCTCGGCGGCCCGCTCGGCGTCGGCCTCCCCCGTCAGGGCGAGAACGGCATGGCCCGGGGCGATGCGCAGCACCTCGCGCAGGACGTCCAGGTGGTCCGGTGCGTCGGGGGTGGTGCCGTCGGGGCAGGCACCGTCGGTGACGGGCAGGGCGAGGTCGAGGAGAACGCAGTGGACGTCGTCGGTGAGCAGCCGCTGGGCCTCGGTGAGGTTGCGGGCCGTGCGGATGCGGACGGGGCGGCCCGCCGCCCCCGACATCTCGATCAGATCCGGTACGGAGAGGGAGCCGCCGGGGTCGTCTTCGATCACCAGCAAGGTCAGCTGCCCGGCGTCGGGCGGTGCGGCTGACGGCTCCGCGGACCTCGGCGCGGGTACGGACATGGTGAAGGCTTCCTTCCGTTCCCCCCCGGAAACACGGCACCCACCGACCGGTAGGTACCGAACGCGACCCTAGCGTCAGGCACGGTCGAACGGAATGGAACGGAGCCACTCGCCCCTGTCATATGCCCACTCGGGGGCGGCATTTGGCGCGGTGCGGGAGAATCACGAAATGACAAACATCACGCTGGTGCGGGGCGATATCACCGAACAGGAAGTCGACGCCGTGGTGAATGCCGCGAACAGTTCCCTGCTGGGCGGCGGCGGTGTCGACGGGGCCGTCCACCGGCGGGGCGGGCCCGAGATCCTGGCGGCCTGCCGCGAGCTGCGGGCCGGGCACTACGGGCGCGGCCTGGCGGCGGGCGCGGCCGTCGCCACGACGGCGGGCCGGCTGCCCGCGCGCTGGGTGATCCACACGGTGGGCCCCGTCTTCTCGGCGGAGGAGGACCGCTCGGCGACCCTGGCGTCCTGCTACCGGGAGTCACTGAGAGTGGCGGACGAGCTGGGCGCCCGCACGGTCGCCTTCCCGGCGATCTCGACGGGCATCTACCGCTGGCCCATGGCGGACGCGGCCGACATCGCCCTCCGCACGGTGGCCACCACACCCACCGAGGTCACCGAGGCACGGTTCGTCCTCTTCGACGAGAAGGCGTACGACACGTTCAGGGCGGCCCTGCCGGGTGGCCCTGCGGGCGGCACGGCGGACGGGGGGCCTGAGCGCTGATCGCGCCCGGGCGGGTCACTGCCGTGGGGCCCGTATCCGGCACGAACGAAACCGGCCCGGCCCCTTCGCGTCCTCGGCCGCAACCCCACCACGGCCCCGGCGCCGGCCCCGCGCCGGGGCCCGAGGCCCGCCGGCCGGGGCAAGCCGACGCCGTCCGCGCGAAACGGCCCGCACCAGGCCGGATGCCCCCACACCGACCGGGCCGGGCCGGGATCAGACCCGGCCACCGCCGCCGGCACCCCGCACGGGTGGAACCCGTCCGCGACCCGCCGCCCACGGCCTCGCGGCGCCGGCCGGCGGACCCACCGGAATCCGCCGCGCCCGGACGCCACCGCCGTAGGCACGCGCCATGCCCGGCCCCTTAAGAGCCCGCCCGTTAACGCCGTTAAGAGCCCGCCCCTTAACCCCGCCCCCCGCCGGAGGCGCCCGGCCGGACGACTCCCAGAATCGGCATCGAGCCCGCCCCCGCCCGCGTGATCTGCCGGCCCGGCCGCGGCGCGTGCACCATCGTGCCGTCGCCCACGTACATGCCCACATGGCTCGCGTCGGCGAAGTAGATGATCAGGTCGCCGGGGCGCATGTCCTTCACCTCGACCTTCGGCAGCTGCCGCCACTGCTCCTGCGAGGTGCGCGGTATCGCCCGCCCGGCGGCCCCCCACGCCTTGAGCGTCAGGCCGGAGCAGTCGTAGGTGTCCGGGCCCGTGGCGCCCCACACGTAGCTCTTGCCGATCTGGGCCGTCGCGAAGGCGACCGCCTGCCCGCCGTCGCCGGTCGCCGCGCCGGACGTCTTGAGGGTGACGCCCTTCACGGCGTCGGAGGCCAGCCACTTCGCCTGTTCCCGGCGGGCCCGTTCCTCCTCGATCTGCCGCAGCCGCTCCTTTTCCTTCTCCTCCAGGCGCGATTCGAGCGCCTTGGCGGCCGCCAGCTTCGCCTCGATCTCCTTCTTCGCGCTCTCCTTCTTCTTCCGCTCGGCGTCCAGCACCTTCCAGCGCTCGCCCGCGGCCTTCGCGTAGCCGTCGAGGGCCTTCTGCGTGGCGGCCGCCTGGGCGATCAGCCCGCGCGTGGCGGCTTCCCCCTTGTGGGCGAGGGCGGCGCCCTCCAGGTAGCTCTCGGGGGAGGAGGAGAGGAGGAGCCGAGCCCTGGGCGGCATGGTGCCGTCGCGGTACTGCGCGCGGGCGAGGGCGCCGGCCTGTCCCTTGAGCCGGTCCATCCGCTTCTCGGCCTCGGCCGCCGACCGCGCGATGTCCACGATCGACTTCTCCTGCTCGCGCTGGGCCTCGTTCGCGGTGTTGTACGCCTCGGTGGCGGTCTCCGCCTGGCGGTAAAGGCCCTCCACCTCCTTGTGGATCTCCTCCAGGCTGCGCGGCGGCGCGGGCGCCGCCCAGGCCGCGCCGGGTACGGCCGCCGCCCCGGCCACTCCGGCCAGGCAGACCAGCGCGGTCGCGACGAGCAGGCTCCGGCCTCTCGCCCGGGCGCCCGGCGGGGGTGCGACGGCCCCGTCCGCCGGAGCGTTACCGCCCGCATTACCGCCCGTACCCCTGCCGTTCCGCCTCACAGGCCACCTCCGCGGCTTCCGCCCCCGGTCTGACTTGCCGTCACGCAAGGATCGGATGCTGCCACGTCAGCTCATAAATCGACAGAGACCTACGTCACACTCGACACAAACGATCGCGAGGCCGGGCCACCACCCTGACGGCCGAGGTTCACCCTCCGTTCACTCCACCCGTTCGACCGCTTCACCTGTTCTGCCTAATTTCGCCAATAGAGGGTGCGGGCCACACCGCCCACGGAGGCCCGAGCCCCACCTTCAAGATCGAGTAGGAAAGCACCGCACACCTCTCGCACGCCGCCCCAGCGGCGGCTCCTGGAAGGAACACCCGAAAGTGAAGCTTCAGCGCAAGAACCGGCTCCGCGCCGTCGCCTTCGGTGCCATCGCCGTCTCCGGCGCCCTGGTCCTCACGGCGTGCGGCTCGGACGACAACAGCGGCAGCGGCAACGGTGGCGGCGACTCCACCAAGGCCGCCGGCAACATCAAGTGCGAGGGCAAGGGGCAGCTCCTGGCCTCCGGCTCGTCCGCGCAGAAGAACGCCATGGACCTGTGGGTCAAGAACTTCACGGCGGCCTGCAAGGACATCCAGATCAACTACAAGGCCACCGGTTCGGGCGCGGGCATCCAGGAGTTCCTCCAGGGCAAGACCGCATTCGCGGGCTCCGACTCGGCGCTCAAGCCCGAGGAGGTCACCAAGTCCAAGGAGGTCGTCAAGGGCGGTCAGGGCATCAACCTGCCCCTGCTCGGCGGCCCGATCGCCATCGGCTACAAGCTCCAGGGCGTGGACGACCTCGTGCTGGACGCCGACACCCTCGCCAAGATCTTCGACGACAAGATCCAGAAGTGGGACGACGAGGCGATCAAGAAGCTCAACCCGAACGCCAAGCTCCCGAGCACCAAGATCCAGGCGTTCCACCGCTCGGACGAGTCGGGCACCACGGACAACTTCACCAAGTACCTCAAGGCCGCCGCCGAGAAGTCCTGGCCGCACGCCCCGGGCAAGGCGTGGGCGGCCAAGGGCGGCCAGTCCGCCGACGGCTCGGCCGGCGTCTCCTCGCAGGTCCGCCAGACCGAGGGCGCGATCAGCTACTTCGAGCTCTCCTACGCCACCGCCAACAAGATCGACACGGTGAAGCTGAACACCGGCGCCGCGGCCCCGGTCGAGGCCACCTCCGAGAACGCCTCCAAGGCCATCGCCGAGGCGAAGATCACCGGCACCGGCAAGGACCTCGCCCTCAAGCTCAACTACGCCACCAAGGCCGAGGGCGCCTACCCGATCACCCTGGTGACGTACGAGGTCGTCGGCGACAAGGGCAACAAGGCCGCGACCCTGCCCGCCACCAAGTCCTTCCTCACCTACATCGCCGGCGAGGACGGCCAGTCGGTCCTGAAGGACCTCGGCTACGCCCCGCTGCCCGCCGAGATCGCCACGAAGGTCCGCGAGACCATCGCGAGCCTGTCCTGACCCGCGTGCGGCCGGGGCTCCGTGGCCTCGAAGGACCCCGGAGCCCCGGCCGCACCGTCCGGTGCACCGCCGCGCCAGGAGCGCCGGCCGAACGACGGCCCGCTCCGCAGACCGGAGAAACCCCATGGACATACCCACTGCCACAGCCGCAAGCCCACCGCCCCCGCCGGCCGCGCCGCTCTCGACCGGGCAGGCCAGGGGCGCCACCCGCGCCGGTGACCGGATCTTCCTCGCGTTCTCCCGGGGCTCCGGCATCCTGCTCCTGGTGATCATGGCCGCGATCGCGGTCTTCCTCACCGTGCGGGCCGCGAACGCCCTCTCCCACAACGAGGGCAACTTCTTCACCACCTTCGAGTGGAGCGCCAACGCCACCCCGCCGGTCTTCGGCATCGGCGTCCTGGCCTTCGGCACGGTCGTGAGCTCGCTCATCGCGATGGTCATCGCGGTGCCCGTGGCGATCGGCGTGGCGCTCTTCATCTCGCACTACGCGCCGCGCAGGCTCGCCACCCCGCTCGCGTACGTGATCGACCTGCTCGCCGCCGTCCCGTCCATCGTCTACGGCCTGTGGGGCGCCCTCTTCCTGGTGCCGCACCTGGGCGGCTTCTACAGCTGGCTGGACGACTACTTCGGCTGGACCGGCGTCTTCACCTACCAGGACGGCGCCGCCCGCTCGCTCTTCACCATCGGCATCCTGCTGGCGATCATGATCCTGCCGATCGTCACCAGCGTCAGCCGCGAGGTCTTCCTCCAGGCCCCGAAGATGCACGAGGAGGCCGCGCTCGCGCTCGGCGCGACACGCTGGGAAGTCATCCGGATGTCGGTCCTCCCCTTCGGCCGGTCGGGTGTCATCAGCGCCTCGATGCTGGGCCTGGGCCGGGCGCTCGGCGAGACGATGGCCGTCGCGACCGTCCTCTCCCCCAGCTTCGTGATCAACACCAGCCTGCTCGACCCGGGCGGCGGAACGTTCGCTCAGAACATCGCGAGCAGCTTCAAGGAGTCCGGCGAGATCGGCAAGGACGCCCTGATCGCCTCCGGCCTGGTGCTGTTCGTCCTGACCCTGCTGGTCAACGGCGCGGCCCGGATGATCATCGCGCGCCGCAAGGAGTACTCGGAATGAGCGACGTGATGACGGACAAGCCGCAGGTCACCAACCGGCCGCTGCCGAGCGCCGGACTCCGCCGGCCCCGCCTGCCCCGCTGGGCCCCGGCCGCCTGCGCGCTCGCCGCGGCCGCCGTGGGCATCGGCATCGGCGCCGGCGCCGGGCTGAGCAGCAGGATCCAGTGGGGTCTGATCGCCGCGGTGCTCTTCGTCGGCGGGATGTACGCGCTCGCCGCGCGGGTCGAGGGCCGGCGCCAGGCCAAGGACCGCCTGGCCACCAGCCTGGTGTGGGTCTGCTTCCTGATCGCGGTCGTGCCGCTGATCTCCCTGATCAAGGAGACGGTCGGGCGCGGGATGAAGGTCCTGGACGGCGGGTTCCTCACCCACTCGATGTCCGGAGTGCTGACGATCCAGCCCGGCGGCGGCGTCTACCACGCGATCATCGGCACCCTGGAGCAGGTCGGCATCGCCACCGCCGTCGCGGCCCCGGTGGGCCTGCTGACGGCGATCTACCTCGTGGAGTACGGGCGCGGCCGGCTCGCCAAGGTCGTCACCTTCTTCGTGGACGTCATGACGGGCATCCCGTCGATCGTCGCGGGCCTGTTCATCCTCAGCTTCTGGATCCTGATGCTGGACTTCGGCTACTCCGGCTTCGCCGGTGCGATGGCCCTGGCGATCCTGATGATGCCGGTGGTGGTCCGCTCCACCGAGGAGATGCTCAAGCTGGTGCCGAACGAGCTGCGTGAGGCGTCCCTCGCCCTGGGCGTGCCCAAGTGGCGCACGATCCTCAAGGTGGTCCTGCCCACCGCCATCGGCGGCATCGCCACCGGTGTGACGCTCGCGGTCGCCCGCATCGCGGGGGAGAGCGCCCCCATCGTCCTCCTGGTCTTCGGCTCCCAGGTGATCAACAACAACCCGTTCGACGGAGCGCAGTCCTCCCTGCCGTACTACATCTACGAGCAGTGGGCCGCGGGCAACGAGGCCAGCTACGACCGCGCCTGGGCCGCGGCCCTGGTCCTCATCGCCTTCGTCATGATCTTGAACCTGGCGGCCCGCGGCGTAGCCCGCTGGAAGGCCCCGAAGCACTGACCTGCGGCCCCGCCGCACGGCCGGCTGCTGACGCGGCCGACTCCCGGAAAGAAGTAGTGATCCCCATGGCCAAGCGCATCGACGTCGGCGGCCTCAACGCCTACTACGGCACCCACAAGGCCATCGAGGACATCTCGATGACCGTCGAGCCCCGCTCCGTGACGGCCTTCATCGGCCCGTCCGGCTGCGGCAAGTCCACCTTCCTGCGCACCCTGAACCGCATGCACGAGGTCACCCCCGGCGGCCGGGTCGAGGGCAAGGTGATGCTGGACGACGAGAACCTCTACGGCGCCGGCGTGGACCCGGTCTCCGTGCGCCGCACGGTCGGCATGGTCTTCCAGCGGCCGAACCCCTTCCCGACCATGTCGATCTACGACAACGTGGCCGCCGGCATCCGGCTCAACGGCGGCCGCGTCCGCAAGGCGGAGCTGGACGAGGTCGTCGAGAAGTCCCTCAAGGGCGCCAACCTCTGGAAGGAGGTCAAGGACCGGCTGAACAAGCCGGGAGCGGGCCTCTCCGGCGGCCAGCAGCAGCGCCTGTGCATCGCCCGGGCGATCGCCGTGGAGCCGCAGGTGCTGCTCATGGACGAGCCCTGCTCGGCCCTCGACCCGATCTCCACACTCGCCATCGAGGATCTGATCGGGGAGCTGAAGGAGCGCTTCACGATCGTCATCGTGACGCACAACATGCAGCAGGCCGCGCGCGTGTCGGACCGGACGGCCTTCTTCAACCTGGCGGGCGTCGGCCAGCCGGGCAAGCTGGTGGAGATCGACGACACGGAGCGGATCTTCTCCAACCCCTCCGTCCAGGCGACCGAGGACTACATCTCGGGCCGCTTCGGCTAGGGCGTGCCCGACGGACGCCCCCGCAGACCGCCTGCGGTGCTGCATGGCGGTGCCACCGCACGGCGAAGGGCCCGCCCCCTGTGACTACCAGGGGGCGGGCCCGTCCGTTCGTGCGGTCGTCCTCGCGGTGGCTAGCCGAAGGCGAGGAGCACGATCCAATAGCTGAACGCGGCGACCAGCGCCGCGGCCGGCATGGTGATGAACCAGCCCATCACGATGTTCTTCGCGACCCCCCAGCGCACCGCGCGCGAGCCCTTGGTGGAGCCGACGCCCATGATCGCGGAGGTGATGACATGGGTGGTCGAGATCGGCGCGTGGAACATGAACGACGCCGAGTACATGACCGACGCGGCCGTGGTCTCCGCCGCGAAGCCCTGCGGGGGGTCCAGCTCGATGATGCGGCGCCCGAGCGTCCGCATGATCCGCCAGCCGCCCGCGTACGTACCGAGCGAGAGCGTGATCGCGCAGGAGAGCTTGACCCACAGCGGGATCTCGTCGTCCATGCCCTGCACATCGCCGATGACCAGGGCCATCACCACGATGCCCATGGTCTTCTGGGCGTCCTGCAGACCGTGGCCGAGCGCCATGCCCGCGGCCGAGACCGTCTGGGCGATCCGGAAGCCGCGCTTGGCCTTGTGCGGGTTGGCCCTGCGGAACATCCACATGATCGCGACCATCACCAGATAGCCGATGATCAGGCCGACGAACGGCGAGAGGAACATCGGGATGACGATCTTCTCGATGACGCCCGACCAGATGACGGTCGTGCCACCCGCGAGCGCCGCGCCCACCATGCCGCCGAACAGGGCGTGCGAGGAGGACGACGGGAGCCCGAAGTACCAGGTGATCATGTTCCAGGCGATGGCGCCGATCAGGGCGGCGAAGAGGATTCCCATCCCCTTGTCGCCCACCGGCGTCTCGATCAGGCCCTTGCTGACGGTCTTGGCGACCCCGCTGCCGAGGAAGGCACCCGCGAGGTTCATCACCGCCGCCATGGCGAGGGCCGCGCGCGGGGTCAGCGCCCGCGTGGAGACCGAGGTCGCGATGGCGTTCGCGGAGTCGTGAAAGCCGTTGGTATAGGTAAAACCGAGCGCGACCCCGATGGTCACGACGAGAGCAAAGGTGTCCACCGGGGGTCAGGACTCCTTGACCGCGATGGTCTCGATGGTGTTGGCGACGTGCTCGAACGCGTCGGCCGCCTCTTCCAGCACATCGACGATCTGCTTGAGCTTGAGAACCTCGATGGCTTCGTACTTGCCGTTGAAGAGCTGGGCGAGGAGCTTGCGGTGAATCTGGTCCGCCTGGTTCTCCAGCCGGTTCACCTCGATCCAGTACTCCGTGAGGTTCGTCATGGTCCGCAGGTTCGGCATGGCCTCGGCGGTGAGCTCCGCGGCCCGCGCGAGGACCTCGATCTGCTGCTCGACGCCCTTCGGCAGGTCCTCGACCTGGTAGAGGACGACCAGGTCGACGGCCTCTTCCATGAAGTCCATGATGTCGTCGAGCGAGGAGGCGAGGTTGTAGATGTCCTCGCGGTCGAACGGCGTGATGAAGGACGAATTCAGCTGGTGGAAGATCGCGTGGGTCGCGTCGTCACCCGCGTGTTCCGCTGCCCGCATCCGCTCGGCGATCTCGGCCCGGGCGGACGCATCCGCTCCGAGCAGTTCCATCAGGAGCTTGGAGCCCGTGACGATGTTGTCCGCGGAGGCGGCGAACATGTCGTAGAAGCTCGTCTCCCTGGGGGTCAGACGAAAGCGCACGTGGGATCCTCGGGGTGCAGCGGATTCGGTCTCGTTGATGCTAGGCGCATCATCCGGCCACAGCTAACTGGCATTCCCTCAGTGTCGCCCATCGGGCAGAGTGCTCACCAAGGCAGGTACCCCGCCGCGGGCGTCAAAATTCGGTACCATATACCCGCCAGGGGTATACGAGTGGGGTATACGCACCCGGGCGAGGGAGAGCAGACCGCGCCACAGCGGGACGACGGAGGACGCCATGACGACCACGGAAGCCGGAGTGCCGGGCACCACCGACCCGGCCGCGACGTCCTGCCACGGCGCCCCCGCCTCGCCCGCGGCGCCCGGCGGCCCGCACGGCTACAGCAAGCAGAAGGACCAGCACCTCAAGCGCCTGCGCCGGATCGAGGGCCAGATCCGCGGCCTCCAGCGCATGGTCGAAGAGGATGTCTACTGCATCGACATACTCACCCAGGTCTCCGCGAGCACCAAGGCCCTGCAGTCCTTCGCCCTCCAGCTCCTGGAGGAGCACCTGCGCCACTGCGTGGCGGACGCGGCGCTCAAGGGCGGCGAGGAGATCGACGCGAAGGTGGCGGAGGCCAGCGCGGCCATCGCCCGCCTCCTGCGCACGTAGCGGTAGCCCCTACCCCTTACCGGCGGGCTGGCTTCCGCTGAGCTCAGCCACTACCAGCCCGTCCGGGGGCACCTCCCGGGGGCACCCCTGGGGGCACCCCCAGCGGTAGCTGGGGGAGGTAGCCGGGGGAGTGCTTGAGGACGCGCCCGCCGGGCGCTCGCCGCCGCAGGCGGCGACGACGGACCGTGAACAGGCCCGCTCAGCGGCCCACGACCCTAGCCGCCCCCGCCCCCCTCCGCAGAGGACTCGGGCCTCGGCACGACCCGCAGCACCTCGTCGATACGGTCCGCGCTGAGCCGCTCCTCGTCCGCGCTCGACGCGGCGATCATCAAATCGCCGTAGAGATCGATCTCGATGAGGGCCACGGGATCCGGCCCGCCGGACGAACCGCGTCGCGAAACCACGTGATTCACCTCCTCGGGTCTTTCGTTCCTCGAAATACCAGCGTAGTGATCGGTACACATGGCGCGCATGGCACAGAAGGACCATTTCCATGGCCAACTACGCCGTGCCGCGCTATTTCCGCGGCGAACCGACCGTGCCCGCATAGATATCGGCGGCAGCCGGCAGGGGGACATCGACATCGGTCCCGAAGTCCTGGAGTTCGACGGTGGAGACCACCGTCATGGCGGCGGCCACGGCCTGCTGCCCCTGCCCCTCGACGCTGAACCGGTGGCGCACCCGGCGCGGCCGGCCCGCGTCGTCGAGGAAGACATCGAACGCCACCGTCCCGCTGGAGAACCCTTTCGCCGCCACGGTCAGGGGCCGCCGGTCCCGCGCGGGCGCCACCCGCGCGGCCTGCCCGAGGTCGATGGTGCCCCAGTAATGCTTGACGCGCACCCCGTCTACCCACTCGTCCCGCAGGTATGTCACCTCCCGTGCGCCGCCGAGCAGTTCGGCCGCCGCGAGGGGATCGGTGGCACCGTTGGTGAGGAGATTTCCGTCCGCGAGCGAGGAGGTGGCGAGCCGTACCCATTTGTCGTCGGGCACCCCGGCCCCGCGGTTCTTCATGAACAGCTTTCCGGGCCGGAAGACCTGGGTGATCGGCCGGTGCCCGGCGGCCCCGGCCACGTCCTCCGGCATCATCACCGTGAGCTGTCCGACGGGCCGCGCGAAGTCGTATCCCCCCGTGCCGTGAATGGTGAGCCGGGTGCCGCCGCTGACCGTCTCCATGGACGTACGGACCCGGGCGCCGCCCGCCCGGGCGAGGGTACGGGCGGCGCGGCGGACCGCCTCCCGCGCCCGGCCGGGGTCGGCGCTGTCGCCGGCGGGCCGGGCCTGGCTGCTGAGGCTCTTCAGATCGCCGCGCAGCTCACGCGGCCCGGGGGCGGGGTGCGCGGCACAGCCGGACAGCAGCAGCCCGAGGGTGAGCCCGCCGGCCACCGTGCCGACGAGGGCCGCGCCCGTGCGTCCGTGCCGCCGCACCACCATGACTGCCAGCCCCCTGCCACCGCGCTGTGGAACCCGTTACGGTCAACGACCGCGCCGGGGTCACCGTCACGGCCCGGTAGCGTGGTCACGTGTCCGATCCCTCCGCCCGCGGGCCCGCCGCGGCCCATGCCACCAGCACCAGCGAGCGCGGCTCCTTCTGCAGTGCCCGCTGCACCTGCGGCTGGCGCGGCCCCGCCCGCCGCGCCCGGTCCCTCGCCCGCGAGGACGCCGCCGCCCACCTCCTCGGCACAGGTGAAGGAACCCCGTATCCGGGTACGCCATCTGTCTAGGCAGCACAGCGGCCGGCAGTAGTGGGGTGGCGGAGCACGATGGACAGGCGGCATCTTCTGACCGTGGGGACGGGGCTGGCGGCAGCCGGCGTCTGGGGCACGGCCTGCGGTGACAGCGCCGGCGGCGCCACGCGCTCCGGCCGCGTCCCGGGCGCCAGGCGGCCCGGCGGGGCACCCACCAAGGCCGCCGCGGCCGACTGGTCCGCCCTGGGCAAGGGCCTCTCCGGCGGCCTCATACGCCCCGGTGACGCCGATTACCCCGCGGCCCGGCAGCTGTACAACACCCGCTTCGACGGGCTGCGCCCGGCCGCCGTCGCCTACGCGGCCTCCACCGGTGACATCGCCGAGTGCCTCGCCTTCGCCCGCCGGCACACCACCCGCGTAGCGATACGCAACGGCGGTCACAGCTATGCCGGCTGGTCCAGCGGCACCGACCGGCTCGTCATCGACGTGTCCCGGCTCTCCTCCGTCCGCTTCCCCTCGGGTTCCGCCGCCGCGGTGGGGGCCGGGGCCAAGCTCATCGACGTCCAGACGCGCCTGGCCGCGCGCGGCGTCACCGTCCCGGCGGGCTCCTGCCCCACGGTGGGCATATCGGGCCTCACTCTGGGCGGCGGACACGGCGTCACTTCCCGTGCCTACGGTCTGACCTGCGACAGCCTCACGGGCGCCACCCTCGTGACCGCGGACGGCAGGACCGTGGAGTGTGACGCCTCCCGGCGGCCGGACCTCTTCTGGGCGCTGCGCGGCGCGGGCAACGGCAATTTCGGGGTGGTGACCGAGCTCCGGTTCCGTACCCGCGAGGCGGTGGACGGCGTCAGCGGCTACGTCTCCTGGCCCTGGGCGAAGGCCGCCGCCGTCCTGCGGTCCTGGCAGGAGTGGGGGCCCGGCCTCCCGGACGAGATCTGGTCCTCGTGCGACCTGTCCGCCGTGGCGGGCGGCACGCCCCGCGTCTCCGTCAGCGTGTACTCGCTCGGCACCTACGGCGACCTGGAGAACGCTCTCGACCGGCTGGTCGGCACGGTGGGCGGCACGGCGAACGGGCCGCGGCTGCGGCGGCGCTCCCACCTGGACATGGTCCGCGGCTACGCGGGCTGCGCCGAGAAGTCCACCGAGCAGTGCCACCTGCCGGGCACCACCCCCGGCCGCGACACCGCCGGGACGCTGGCGCGCGAGACCTACGCGGCGCGCTCGGACTTCTACGACCGCTCACTGACGGCGGCCGGGATCCGGACCCTGACCGACCAGATGGAACGTTTCAGCCGCCAGGGCGGCAGCGGTGGCGCCTCGGTGCAGCTGGCGGCCCTCGGCGGCGCGGTCAACCGCGTCCGGCCCCTGGCGACCGCCTTCGTCCACCGCCGGTCGCGCTTCCTCGCCCAGTACCTGACCAACTGGGCCGCGGGCGCGCCGGGCACCGCCCAGACCTCCTGGCTGGACGGCGCCCACGCCGCCATGCGCCGCCACGCCTCGGGCGCGGCCTACCAGAACTACACCGATCCCGGCCTGACGGACTGGCGGCGGGCCTACTACGGCGACGCCGCGGGCCGCCTCGCCGGGATCAAGGGGAAGTACGACCCCGACAGGCTCTTCGACTTCCCGCAGGCGCTGTAAGGGCGCGCGGGGCAGGGGTCAGGCGGCGAGGTCGTTGTCGCGGTGCAGGGGCTGCTCGGAGACGCCCCTGCCGGGCGCCCCGGGCCCGGCCATGACGGGCGCCACCGTCCGCCGGGAGCGGACGAGCCACCCCGCCCGCGTGCCCCCCACCACACGGGCCAGCGGCGTGAGCAGCATCATCGCGAGGGGCGCCAGGAGCAGCGCGACGGCGGTGCCGAGCGCCAGGCCCCCGACGACGTCCGTCGGGTAGTGCACCCCCATGTAGACCCGGCAGAAGCCCTCAAGGAACGCGAGGCCGATTCCGATCAGGCCGTACTTGCGGTGGGCGACGAAGAGCCCTACGCCCAGCGCCATGGTCAGCGTCGCGTGATCGCTGACGAAGGAGTAGTCGGTCTTGCCCTTGACCAGGACTTCCAGGCCGGCGTGGTCGACGAAGGGCCGGGGGCGCTTGACGAATTCGCGGATCGGGATGTTGACGAGCAGGGCGATGCCGGCGGCGAGCGGCGCCCAGGCCAGCGCGGCCACGGCCGACGGGGCGTCACCCCGCTTGCGGACGCTCCACCAGGCGCAGAGCATGAGCACGCCGAACCCGAGGACGATCCCGAACTCGCCGATGAACTCCATGGTCCGGTCGAGCCAGTTGGGGGCGCTCCGGGCGATGCCGTTGATGTCGTACAACGTGCTCGTATCGGGGTTCGACCCACCCCTGGCCTCCGACATGGGGTGCCCCACCGCGAGTCCAGCCATCTGTCGTGGCCCCTTATCTGTCGCCTGTTGCTACGTCCAGCTGCCGACCCCCGTGGTCCGTGCGCGTGTGTAGCGACGCTGCTTTCCCACTCCCATGGAACGCCCCACTCCGGCGGGGCGTTCCACTCTCCACCCAATGATCACCAGGACGTTATCGAAGGGTGACCCATGGTCGCATTTCAGGGTCTCCCGTTCATACGCCGTTCGTCCTGGGCAACGCTTTCGCGCCATCCTGAGTCACTCGGGTGGCCCCGATGTAGTCCGGCGTGTCGATCTTGTCGAAGCGGATCACGGCCCCCGTGTACGGCGCGTTGATCATGTGGCCGCCTCCGACGTAGAGCCCCACATGGTGGATGCTCCTGGGATCCTTCAGGTCGTACGCGAAGAAGACCAGGTCACCGGGGAGCAATTCGTCGCGCTTGGGGTGGGCGCCCGCGTTCCACTGGTCGTTGGCGACGCGCGGCAGGGTGATCCCCACCGATTCGTACGCGGCCTTCGTCAGCCCCGAGCAGTCGAACCGGCCACGGTCTTCGGCCGTGCCGTCACCGCCCCACAGGTACGGCGTGCCGAGCTTCTCCTGCGCGTAGTAGATCGCCCCGGCCGCCTGCTGCGAGGGCGCCACCCGGCCGACCGGGCGGGCGAAGCTCTTCTCCAGGGTGCGGATGGCCTTCACATAGCCCTGGGTCTCGTCGTAGGGCGGCACGCCCCGGTACCGGATGACGGCGTAGGAGCCGGCGTTGTACGAGGCCAGCATGTTGTCGGCGAGGTCGCCGGGGACGTTCTTGACGTACTTGGCGAGCTCGCAGTCGTAGGCCGCGGCGGACGGGATGGCGTCCTGCGGATCCCAGATGTCGCGCTTGCCGTCCTTGTTGGCGTCGATGCCGTGCGTTTCCCAGGTGCCGGGGATGAACTGGGCTATCCCCCGGGCGTCCGCCGGGCTCACGGCCTTGGGGTTCCAGGCGCTCTCGGAGTAGATCTGCGCGGCGAGGATCGCCGGGTTGAGCGCGGGGCAGAGATTTCCCCAGTCCTGGACGAGCTTCTGATAGGCCGCCGGCACCGCACCCTGGGCCAGCCCGACCGACGCTCCGCCGCCGGCGCCCGCGACCAGGTTCGAGGCGACCGTGTACACGCCGAGGACGAGCATCCCGACGAAACACAGGCACATCCCGATCCCGACACCCACGCCCACCCAGAGCTTTCGCACCCCGCGATCCTCCCCCACGAGTCCGTCGAGTATCCATGCGACGACGTTGCCTGTCGGCCCGTCAGCGTACGGGGAGCGCGGGGCGGTCGACCACCGTGAACGGGGTCGGCTTGTGCGACCGGAGCGAACTCGCGCTCCCCGCCCGCACGCGCGGCCGCTCCTCTATCGTGGACGCCGGGCGGCCCTGCCGCTCACCCCATGTCCGCACGTTCCACGAGGGGGGACGCGTGCCAGAGCTCAACTGGATTCCGGCGACCGAGGGCGATGAGACCGAGTACCTCGAGGTCGCCTTCGGGGACGACGGCAACGTCTACATCCGGGAGAACCACAAGCCGGATGAGATCGTCGTGACGACCGACGCCAAGTGGGACGCCTTTGTCCTGGGCGTGAAGGCGGGCGAGTTCGACCACTTCGTGGAGGGCATCGACTGACCCGCCGGACGGCGTGGCCGCTCAGTCGTCGCCCTTGTCGTCCTTCTTCTCGCCCTTGCTGTCCTTGTCTCCCCTGTCGTCCTTGTCGCCTGTTCTCGGCTTCTCCGACGTGCTCGGCCTGGTCTTGGGCTTGGACCGCTCGGACTGCGACGGGCGGGGCGTGGCGACGGCCGACGCGGACGCCTCGGCGGGGACCACGCGCGTGGTCTCGTCGGCGGCGCCGGGGCCCTGACCGGCAGGCCGGTTCGTCCCCTGGCCGGGCTCCCGGAGGGCCGACTCCGACGGCTGCGCCTCGGGGCGCTGCGTGTCCTCCCCGCCTTCCGCCGCGAACACGGACGCGCCGATCAGCGCCGCCACCACGAACGCCACGGCCCCGGCCGCCACGGTGATCAGCACCCGGGGGCTCCGTATCCCCCGGGAGGCCCCGCCCTTGCGCCGCGCCGCCGCCGGCCGGCTCGCGGGCGCGGGGACCGGGGTGGTGGGCGGGCCGTGCCGCCGGGCCGCGGGCGGCATCTGCGCGGGGGCGGGCACGGCAGCGGGGACGGTCATGGGCGCGGGCCCGGGCGGGGGCGCGGGCGCCGGCTGCGCCGCGGGCGCGGGCATCGGCACGGCGGCCGGGCGGGGCGCCTCCCGCCAGGACGTCCCGGCGAACCAGTCCGCCACTTCCTGGGCCGAGGGGCGCTCCTCCGGCTGCTTGGCCAGCATCCGCAGCAGGTACGCCTCGAAGGCCGGGGGCACATCGGCCCGGTGCTGCCGGGGCGGCACCGGCGCGGCGTCGACGTGGAGGTAGAGCAGGGCCGTGGGGCTGTCCGCCCAGAAGGGCGGCTGCCCGGCCAGGAGCTGGTAGAGCACGCACCCCAGCGCGTACACGTCCGACGCGGGGCCGGCCATCCGGCCGAGGGCCCGCTCCGGGGCGAGGTAGGTGCTGGTGCCGACGATCTGGCCCACTCTGGTGAGCGCGGTGGAGGTCTCGTCCACGAAGCGGGCGATGCCGAAATCGCCGATCTTCAGGGTGCCGTCGGCGTCCAGCATCAGGTTGCCCGGCTTGACGTCCCGGTGGACCACTCCCTGCCGGTGGGCCGCCGCGAGACCGGCGGCGGCCTGCGCCGCCATCCCGGCGACCCGGTCGGGGGCGAGCGTCCCGTACGTGGTCAGCTCCTGGGCCAGGCTCGGGCCGCGGACCAGCTCCATGACGAGGTAGAAGCGCCCCTCCCAGGCGCCGAAGTCGTAGACCGCGACCACCTGAGGGTGATTCAGGCGGGCGGCCGTCTGCGCCTCCAGCCGGAAGCGGCTCGCGGCCGATTCGTCGGCGTCGTCCCCCAGCAGGAGCTTGACGGCCACCTGACGGCCCAGCACTTGATCCTGGGCCTGCCAGACTTCGCCCATGCCGCCGCGGCCGAGGAGCTCGCCCAGCAGGTACCGATCGGCAACCAGCACCCGAACCACCCTTGATCTCGACGCCCCCGATGCGCCGGACACAGGCGATGAGTGCGATGCATGCGATGAACCGGCCCCGAGGCCGCACGGCCCGGTGGTCACCCGGGCGGCGCACACCCCAGCGTACCGACCGAACACATTGTCGTCTGAACATCCCCACGGCCCCCCGCTCCGCCAGTCATTGCCCGGCGTCCATGCGCGTGATACACAGAGTCACCATAGGGCTCCCCACTGACAATGCCCCGCGCCGCAGGTCAGGCCGGTGCCGAGGGAGACGCGTACGGGTTCGGGCAAAAATTGACGCCAAGTCGACATGCTTGGGCGGGATCATCAGCCAAGATAGGTCCCGACCTTTGCCGCGCGGCGAGGGGCGAGAGAACAACCCATAAGGGGCGGTGAGTTACAAATGTTTATGGCAGCCGGCGACAAGGGCGACATCAACACCATCATTGGCGGGATCGCCCCCAACTGGGGCCCGTTCAGCAACCTGGGCAAGGAAGCCCAGATCATGGTCGAGGTCGTGATGGCCGTGGCCATCCTGCTCTGCCTCGCCATCGCGATCTGGGGCGCGGCGAAGCAGCGGATCGGCGCGACGGCGCTGCGGGACACCTTCAGCGCGGAGCAGGGCAAGGGTTTGATCGTCGCCGGCCTGACCGGTGTGTTCATCATCGGCTCGCTCGGCACCCTGTTCACCATCGTCTACGGCATGGCCATCTGACCCGTTCAGCCCGGCCGGCCCACCGGCCCCCGACCGGCCCGCGCGCCACCCGACGCGCCGCGCATCATCCCCGCGCAGACCCTCTCGTCCCCGAGTCCCCCCGCACCGAGGCTGCCACCTGATGCCCCCTCACACCCCCTCGTACACCTCCCCCCAGAACCCCTTCGCGCCGCTACCGTCATATGCGGGTGCCATTCCGGCGACGATGCATGAGGGGACGTGCGCGCGATGAGCCTCGGAGACGACGGCTACGGCAACGGCCAGGACACCGGGCGTCCGGGTGGTGACCACCGCGACTACGGCGGGGACCGCCACCTGACGCGCACCCGCCTGCCGGAGGGCGAGGGCGAGTCGCACCCGTCCCGGCGCGGCGGCCGCCCGCTGTCCAGCCGGAATCTGGTCACGGTCGTCGGTGTGATCGTGCTCCTCATCGCGGCGATCGCCTTCGCGAATAGAGGAGGCGGCGATTCCGCATCGGATGAGGCGGGTGGGGGCGGAGGGGCGAGTGCGCAGCCGACCGCGCCGACGGGGACGAGACCTGTGGACGGGAAGGCGGGGGGAATCGCCACCGGGTTCGCCCGTACGGAGCAGGGGGCGCAGTCCGCGGCGGCGAACTTCGCGGTGGCGCTCGGCGGGGACGGGATGTTCAAGACGGAGTCGCGTCACGCGATCGTGGACACCGTCTATACGGCCGATGCCGCACCGGCCCTCCAACGGGAGCTGGACAAGGCATACAGCCCGAACTTCTTCCAGAACGTCGGGCTCGGCGCGGACGGCAAGGCTCCCAAAGGTCTGACCTTTATCTCGCGCACGATCCCGGTCGGGACAAAGGCCGCCTCCTACAGCGACACCGAGGCCACGGTCGAGGTCTGGTGCACGGGCATGGTGGGGCTGGCCGGGCAGGGTTCGACGAAACCGGTCACTCAGACCTGGTTCACCATCACGCAGAAGCTTCACTGGGTGAACGACGACTGGAAGATCGCTTCCTCCCAGCAGAAGCAGGGGCCGGCGCCCATCAGCGGTGATGTTCGCGCCTCGGCAGCCGACGAGATCACCAACGCCGTCAACGGGTACGGAGGGTTCACTTATGCCAGGTAGCCGCCGTCACCGTGGCCTCTCGATCACGGCGGCACTGGTGTCCGCCCAGTTGGCGGTGCTCACGCTGGCCTCGAAGGCCGCCGCGGCACCGTCGCCGACACCTACCCCTGCGCCGACGCCGTCGACAGCGCCTTCCGGCGCCCCCTCGCCTTCACCGAGCGTGAGCCAGGGCAAGGATCCGTGCGAGCTCATCGTGGGGCTGGCAAAGAGCTACTGCCAGGGCAAGGACGGCGAGAAGAGCCCGTCGGCCCCCACCCCCGACACCCAAACCCCCTTAGACCCCGCCGTCTCCCTGGCAAAAGGCTGTGCCGACGCCGCCTCCTGGATCATCCGGCAGCTCTCCAAGGCCGTCCACGCCACCAGCAACGTCGACTTCACCAACGGCACCTTCCTCCGTCAGTACGCCGTCGTCTTCGCCGCCTCCACCATCCTGACCCTCGTCCTGTGGCTGCTCGCCGTCGCCAAGCGCGCCGTGCGCGGCGTGCCGTTCACCGAGGCGCTGACCGAGGCCATCGGGTTCCTGTGGCTGACCGTGCTGGCCTCCGCCTTCACCCCGCTGGTGCTCTATACGCTCGTCTCGGCCACCGACGCCGTCACGGAAGTCATCTCCAAGGGCACCAACGCGGACAACGAGGCGTTCTTCACCGCCTTCGCTGACGCCCTGAAGAAGGGGGACGACATAGGGGGCGGCCCGATCATGCTGATCGTGGTGTCCCTCGTCTCCGTGCTCGCCGCCGGCGTCCTGTGGCTGGAGCTGGTGATCCGGGCCGCCCTGCTCTACGCGGGGGCGCTGCTCGGCACCGCCGTCTACGCGGGGCTGGTCGACAAGAACATGTGGGGGCACGTCCGCCGCTGGGCAGGCATCATGATCGCGGTGCTCCTGGTCAAGCCGATCATCATGATCGTGCTGGGCCTGGCCGGCGCCCTGTCCGGTGACAAGGGCCCGAACTCCTTCTCCGCCGTCGTGTCGGGGCTCGCGATCATCATCCTCGCCATCTTCGCCAGCGCGATGATCTACCGCTTCGTCCCCGGGTTCGGCGACGAGATCGTCAGCACCCGCGGGGCGAGCAAGGACGCGGCGTCCCGCCAGTCCGCCGCCGTGATCTCCTCACCGGCCGCCCTCGTCAAGCAGGGCATCACCACCCACTCCGCCCGCGGCGGCCAGGGTGGTGGCGGCGGCAACGGCCAGAGCCGCCCCACCCACTCCGTCTCGGGAGGCGTCGCCGCCCACAGCACGCGCGCCCCGGCCCGCGCGGACGGCGGTGGCGGAAGCGCCAAGCCCGGCGTCCCCGCGCCCCGCGCACAGAACCGCAGCAATTCGCCAGGAGGTGAGCGGAGTTGACGATCCAGGCCCAGTCCCAGCCGGTCGCGGCCCGCCGGACGTATCTGATCGGCCGCGCCCGCCCCAACGCGGTCGTCGGCAAGAACCGGGAGACCGGCGAGATCGCGCTGATCATCGCCGGGGCCTTCCTCGGCATGATGAGCGGCCTCCTGGTGCCCGTCCTGCCCCTGCGGATCCTGTCCCTCACCGGCTTCCCGCTGCTGGCGCTCGCGGCCGTGTACATCCCGTACAAGGGCCGCACGTTCTACAAGTGGTTCGAGATCAACCGCACGTACAAGCGCACGCTCCGCCGCGGCACCACCTACCGTTCGACGGCCTCCGAGGCCGGTACGCGCCTGGACGGGCGCGAGGTCGAGGTCGGCCCGCCGCCGGGCATCGGGCGGATCAGCTGGCTGTCGGCGCCCTTCGGGCCGGACGAGATCGCCGTGCTGCTGCACGCCGACCGCCGTACCGTCACGGCCGCGATCGAGATCGAGGGGCCGGGTGTCGGCCTGCGCGACTCCGAGGACCAGGAGGCCCTGGTCGACCGGTTCGGGACGCTCCTCAAGCACGTCGCCAACGGGGACGGCTACGTCACCCGCCTGCAGATACTGGCCCGGACGCTCCCCGCCGACCCCGACGCGCACGCCAAGGACGTCGAGCGGCGCGGTGACGGCAAGTCGCCGCAGTGGCTGAAGGACTCCTACGACCAGCTGCAGTCGATGGTGTCCACCTCCTCGGAGCAGCACCGCGCCTACCTGGTCGCCTGCATGCACTACACCCGTGAGCTGGCCTCCGAGGCGCAGGCCATCGCCCGCGCCTCCCGGCACGACGGCGGCAAGCGGAAGCTGGACCGCGACGGCGGCCTGGCCGTCGTCATGGCGCGCGAGCTGACCGACATCTGCGCCCGGCTCGCCGAGGCCGACATCCGGGTGCGGCAGCCGCTGGGCCAGGGGCGGCTGGCGTCGCTCGTGCACTCCATGTACGACCCGGACCACCCCATCGACCACATCCAGGCGATGACGCAGCGGAACGCCTGGCCGGCCGAGCTGGACGCCATGGAGCCGAACTACCTCCAGGCCAAGACCCGCGAGTCGTCAACACGCGCCCCCTGGTGCCACTCCACCGCGTGGGTGAAGGAGTGGCCGATGACGCCCGTGGGCGTCAACTTCCTCGCCCCCCTGCTCGTCCACACCCCGGACGTGATCCGGACGGTCGCGGTCTGCATGGACCTGGAGCCGACCGACGTGGCCATCGAGCGGATGCTGACCGAGAAGACGAACGACGACGCCGACGCCTCGCGCGCCGCCAAGATGAACCGGGTCGTCGACCCCCGGGACGTCGCCCACCACTCCCGGGTCGACCAGCGCGGCGAGGACCTCGCCAGCGGCGCGGCCGGGGTGAACCTCGTCGGGTACATCACCGTGTCGTCGCGCTCGCCCGAGGCGCTCGCGCGCGACAAGCGGACCATAAGAGCCGCGGCCGGCAAGAGCTATCTCAAGCTGGAGTGGTGCGACCGCGAGCACCACCGGGCCTTCGTCAACACGCTGCCGTTCGCGACCGGCATCCGACGATAGGGGCAGTGCCGTGCTCGATCCGCTCGCCGCTCTGACCGAGTCCTTCACGAGCTTCCTGTTCGGGAAGGTGGAGACGACCCGGCTGCCCGTCCGGACCTCCACCGGCCAGGCGCAGGCCGTCTACCTCCCGACCGCGGCGCCCGGCCTCGGCGACTCGGGTGTGATCATCGGCCGTGAGGTGTACTCCGGAAAGGGGTACATCTACGACCCCTTCCAGCTGTACGGGCAGCAGTTGCCGGCCCCGCACTGGCTGGTCCTCGGCGAGTCCGGCAACGGCAAGTCCGCCCTGGAGAAGACGTACGTCCTGCGGCAGCTGCGCTTCCGCGACCGGCAGGTCGTCGTCCTCGACGCCCAGGGCGAGGACGGCGTCGGCGAGTGGAACCTCATCGCCCAGCAGCTCGGAATAACCCCCATCCGCCTGGACCCCACGGCCGCCCGCAACGGCGGCATCCGGCTCAACCCGCTGGACCCCTCGATCACGACGACGGGTCAGCTGGCCCTGCTCCGCACGATCATCGAGGTCGCGATGGGCCGCGGCCTGGACGAGCGGTCGGGCTTCGCGCTCAAGGTGGCGCACGCGTACGTGAACGAGACCATCCTCGACCGGCAGCCGGTGCTGACCGACATCGTCGAGCAGCTCCGGCACCCGGAGGCCGAGTCCGCGGAGTCGATGAATGTCGACATAGACGACGTACGGGCCTGGGGCCTGGACGTCGCCCTGGTCCTGGACCGGCTGGTCGACGGCGACCTCCAGGGCATGTTCGACGGGCCGACCACGGCGGGCATCGACCTCGACGCCCCACTGATCGTCTTCGACCTCTCCCACATCGACCGCAACTCCATCGCCATGCCCATCCTGATGGCGATCGTGGGCGTCTGGCTGGAGCACACCTGGATCCGCCCCGACCGCAAGAAGCGGATCTTCCTGGTCGAAGAGGCGTGGCACATCATCAACTCCCCGTTCGTCGCCCAGCTGTTCCAGCGGCTGCTGAAGTTCGGCCGCCGGCTCGGCCTGTCGTTCGTGGCAGTGGTCCACCACCTGTCCGACGTGGTCGACGGGGCGGCGGCACGGGAGGCGGCCGCCATCCTCAAGATGGCCTCCACCCGGACGATCTACGCCCAGAAGGCCGACGAGGCCCGGGCGACGGGCCTGGTCCTGGGCCTGCCGCGGTGGGCCGTCGAGATCATCCCGACCCTGACGCCCGGCATCGCCGTCTGGGACGTCAACGGCAACGTCCAGGTCGTCAAGCACCTCATCACCGATGTCGAACGCCCGCTGGTCTACACCGACCGCGCCATGACCGAGGACGGCGACGACCTGGCCCGCGAGCTCGCGGACGAGGCGGCGGCGGCCGAGCGCGCGGCCGCCGCGATGGAGGTCCACCTGGCCGACGGGGCCTTCGGCTCCTCCGAGTCGACGGTGGCCTGACCGGTGGCCCGTTCGCGTTCCATAGCCGACGAGCGACCCGAACGCGGCAATCCTGATGTGCTGCTGCTCGGCGGCATCGTCGCCGTGCTGGTGCTGACGCTGCTGGTGTGGGTGACGACGGGTTTCGCGGCGCTCCTGGCGCACGGCTCCCTGCCGGACGGCGTCACCCTCGGGCGGACGCCCGCCGCCATGCGGCACCTGGCGACCCAGCCGGCCGACATGGCCGCGGCCTGGCCGGCCACCGCACCCGGCGCCCTCGCGAGACCGGGGCTGTTCTGGGGCATCCTCGTCAGCGAGATCCTCGTCTTCATCGTCCTCGCGGTGTTCGTCATCGGCACGCTGCTGCGCTGGCGGGCCGTTCGGGCCCGGCGCAAGGAGGAACGGCTGGCGGCCCGCCGGGCCTCCTGGGAGGCCGACCGGGCCGCGCATGCCGATCAGGCCGCGCATGCCGGGCACGAGGCGGCGGCGCCCCCGCCCACCGCGCCCCCGGCCGTGCCACAGCCCCCCGCCGCGGCCGCCGTGCCGGCTCCCCGCGCCCCCGTCACCCCGCGCGTCGTCTACGGCGCCGACCGCGGCGACACCGCCCTGCGCGCCGTCCTCGAAGCGGCCGGCCCGGTCCTGGTCACCACCAGCGACCCGGCCCTGTGGGCCGACACCAAGGACTCCCGCGCCAAGCTGGGCCCCGTCCACGTCTTCGACCCGGGCCACCTCCTCGACACCCCGGCCCGGTTGCGCTGGTCCCCCACGACCGGTTGCGCGTCCCGCGACACGGCAGCGGCGCGCGCCACCGCGCTGCTCGCTCCCGTACGCCCCCTGAGCGCCCTGGACTCGGCCACGGCCGACACCGCGGAAACCCTCCTGCGCTGCTGGCTGCACGCCGCCGCCGTGGACGGCCGCCCGTTCCGCCAGGTACACCGCTGGGCCCAAGGGGCGGCGGCGCACGAGCCCGTACGGATCCTGCGCACCCACCCCAAGGCGGCCGGCGGCTCGGCGGGCGAACTGGAATCGGCGCTCACCGGACACCCGGAGCGGCGCGACATGGCACAGGAGCTCACGGCCCGCGCGCTGCGCGCCCTCGCGTCCCTCCATGTGCGGGACGCGTGCAACCCGAATCGAGCCGATTCCCTCGCGTGGGAATCATTCATCGCCGAAGGGGGAACGCTCTACGTGATGGGTGAGGCGATTGAGGATCCCCGGGCCGCCCCGGGCACGATGCCTCTGCTGACCGCACTCGTCTCAAGCGTGGTCGAGCGCGGCCGGGGCATGGCCGAAGGGTCATCTTCCGGTCGGCTCGACCCACCACTCACCTTCGTCCTGGACGACGTGGCCGCCGTGGCCCCGCTCCCCACCCTCCCGGAGCTGCTCACGGACGGCCCGGACCAGGGCCTCCCGGCCTACGCCCTGATGCGCTCGCAGGAACAGGCCCGCACCCGCTGGCCCCACCGCGCTCTGACGCCCTGACCCGTGGCGAGCCTCCGGCCGGCCGTCCTCACTGCGCCGGCCGCAGGCCGAAGGCGGTCGCGATCCGGACCATCGTGGGGTTGGGCTTCTCGGCCTTGGCCTCGGTCGCGTTGACGGAGTAGGTGAGGGTGCGGGAGAGGTCGCGCGTGGCGGCGAAGCCCGCGAGGTAGCCGTAGCGGCTGCCGGTCTTGCCCCACACCTCGGCCCCGTCCACCGTCCCCAGCAGGGTCAGCCCGCTGGAGTACACGGCTTTCTTCTTCTCGTTGGCGGGGTCGGTCACGTCGTAGGCGGGGACGGCCGGTGTCGTGAACATCAGCTTCAGCTCCGGCTCGGGCACGATCCGGCCGCCGAAGAGGGCGGTCATGAAGCGCTCCAGGTCCGCCGTGGTGCTGACGAGATCTCCCGAGGCCCAGGTGCCCGACTGGCTCCACTCCGTCACGTCCACCAGCCGGTTCTTCTCCAGCTGATAGCCGCGTGTGTGCCGACCGTGGATCTTCGGGTCATTGCCGGGGCTGTAGGTCCCCTTGAGGCCGTTGGGCTTGATGACGCGGTCCCGTACCTCTTGTTCGTACGAGCGTCCGGTGACCTTCTCGATCAGCAGCCCCAGCACGTTGTAGCCGATGTTGGAGTAGTGCTGTCTCGATCCGGGGGTGAACATCATGTCCGCCGTGACACTGCGCCGCACCAGCTCGCGGTGGCCCCACGTCGTGTACCGGTGCTCGTCGAAGCCGCCCTCTACGGGAACGGTCGGCAGGCCGCTGGTGTAGTTCAGCAGTTGCTCGACCTTGATGTCCGGGTAGCGCGTCGGCAGCAGCCCGGGGAGGTACTGCTGAACCGTCCCGTCCAAGCGCACCTTGCCCTCGTGGACGAGCTGGAGAGTGACGGCCGCCGTGAACGCCTTGGTGACGCTCCCGGCGCGGAAGCGCCCGTCGCCCCTGGGCGCCCGGCCCGTGCGGCGGTCGGCCACGCCCGCGGTGCCCTGCCGGCACCCGCCGCTGCCGCCCATGCGGACCTGTGCGCCGGTCGCGTCGGCCGCGGGCAGGCCGCTGATCGCCTGCTGCACGAGCTCGGCGGCCGGGGCCGTCCGGCAGACGGTGTGCCCCCGAGGGGCGGCGGTCGCGGCGGCTCCTCCCCCGGCCGTTCCCATGGCTATGGACGCGGCTACGGCCACGGTGACGGCGATGCCCGCGCGGCTGACGTACATGACGGTTCCTCCGATGGTCGGCGTGAGCGCTCCCGGCGCCCTCCCATCCTGGTGAGCCGCGCCGCCCGGCGGATCGCCGACGCGAGGGGTTTCCGCGGGCTTCAGACTCCCTCGCGCGAGGGAGTCCCGTCCGGGACGCCGGGCGCGATGAGCCCGGTCTCGTACGCGCAGATGACCGCCTGGATCCGGTCCCGCAGCCCCAGTTTCGACAGCACGTTGCTCACATGGGACTTCACCGTGTGCTCGCTCACCACCAGCGCGGCCGCGATCTCCGCGTTCGACAGCCCCCGCCCCAGCAGGACGAGCGTCTCCCGCTCCCGCGCGGTGAGCACACCGAGCCGGGCGTCCACCCCCGCGGCGGACGCTCCGCGCCGGGTGCAGTCGGCGACCAGCCGCCGGGCCACCGAAGGGGCGAGCAGCGAATCGCCGGCGACGACCACCCTCACCGCGTGCACCAGATCGGCGCGGCGCACGTCCTTGAGGAGGAAGCCGCTCGCACCGGCGTGCAGCGCCTCGTACACGTAGTCGTCCTGGTCGAAGGTCGTGAGCATGATGGCCTTGCAGGCCGTCTCCGCGCACACCGTCCGGGCCGCCTCGATGCCGTCCATCCGCGGCATCCGGATGTCGAGCAGCACCACGTCGGGCGCGTGCCGTCGCACCGCCTCGACCGCTTCGGCGCCGTCCCCCGCCTCCGCGACGACTTCGATGTCCGGCTGGGCGCCCAGAATCATCGCGAAGCCGCCCCGCACCAGCTCCTGGTCGTCCGCCACCACCACACGGATCGTCAACTCGCCACCTCCGCCGCTGAGCAGACCATGTCCGGCAGTTCCAGGGCAACGCGGTACCCGCGCCCGTCCGGGAGCGGGCCGGCCGAGGCCCGCCCGCCGTGGGCGGCGGCGCGTTCCCTGATTCCGACCAGGCCCCGCCCATCGCCGCCCGGGCCCCCGCGCCCGCCGGTACCGTCGTCGACCACCGTCACGGTGAGGCCGTCCGGCCGCCACAGCAGCCGGACGGACACGGTCTGCGCGCGGGCGTGCTTGATGACGTTGGTCAGCGCCTCCTGCACCACCCGGTAGACGGTCACCTGGGCATCCGGCGCGAGCTGCCGCACCTGCCCTTCCCTTCGGAGCCGGACATCCAGGCCGGTGCGCCGGACCTCGGCGACCAGGGCGTCGAGGCCGGACAAGGTCGGCTGCGGGCTGCGGGTGGCGTCCGGACCGTCCTTGAGGACGCCGAGCATCCGCCGCAGCTGCACCATGGAGTCGCGGCCCGCTTCCGCGATCGCGTCGAACGCCTGCTCCGCGCGGTCGGGATCGGACCGGACGACGAGCGGCCCGGCCTCCGCCTGAACGATCATCAGGCTCACGGCGTGCGAGAGGATGTCGTGCATCTCCCGGGCGATGCGGGCGCGTTCCCGCTCGGCGGCCCGCTCCGCCTCCGCCTGCTGTGCCCGCTCCAGCTCCGCGGCCCGCGCCTCCACGGCCTTCGTGTACGCCTGCCGGGTGCGCGCCAGCACCCCCAGCGCGTACACCATGCCGAAGAGGAAGAACGAGGACAGGTACTCCCGTGCCGTATTGGTGTGCAATGCGGTGCTGACGACGATCAGCGGCAGGCCCAGGCAAAGGGTGACCCGGCGCTGCCACACCCCGGCCTGGGCGGCGACGGTGAAGAGCGCCACCAATGGGTTGTAGGGCAGCGGCTGGCCGGGGCCGTCCATCGGCAGGTACGCGAGCCCGGCGACCGTGATCGAAAACAGTGACAGCAGCGGGGCCCTGGTGCGCCACAGCAGGGGCACGACGGCGAGCGTCGTCATCCCGTAGGAGGGCCAGGTGGCGGGCGGCACGTCGGGGGCACGGGGCACGACGAAGGGAATGGTCACGGCGGCCTGGACCAGCACGGTGATCAGGGCGTCGACGGCGAAGGGACCGGCCGAACGGAACCTGCGGAAACCCGCCTTCAGGGGGCGGAGCGGAAGCGTCGCGGCGTGTCTCCGGGAGGCTCGTACGGGTCTGCTGGTGCTCTCCATCCGCTGATGATCACTCACGGCATGGTGGGGGCCAAGGCGTTTCGTCCCACCCGGCCCGGGCATGGGCCGCACGTGGACGGTGAGCGGTCGGCGGTCGTGGTGGTGGCCATGGGGGCCGACGCGGCCGCGGCCGTTCTGCCCGCGGAATTGCGGACGCGTCTGGGGGAGTGCGCTGAGCCGTTTCCCGGGGTGTTCACGGGGCCGCTGACGACGCCGGAGGCGCGGGTGGCGCTCGGCGGGGCGGGCATTCTCCTCACCGGGTGGGGGTGCCCGGCGCTGACGGAGGACGTGCTGGGGGCAGCTCCGCGGCTGTGGGCCGTGGTCCATGCCGCGGGGTCGGTGAAGTCGTTGGTGACCGAAGCGGTTTGGGGCCGGGGGATCGTTGTTTCCTCCGCGGCCGATGTCAACGCGGGTCCGGTCGCCGATTTCACGCTGGCCGCGATCGTGTTCGCCGCGAAGGGCGCTCTGCCGACGGCCGCGGCCTACGCGAGCGGCTGGCCGGCCTTCCGTGACCGGCAGGGCGCGGATTCCCGCACGATCGGGGTGATCGGTGCCTCACGGGTCGGACGGCGCGTCATGGCCGGGCTGCGGGCTTCCGCGGCCGGTTTCCGGATCCTGCTGCACGACCCGTACGTATCGGCCGCCGAGGCGGCCGCCCTGGGCGCCGAGTCCGTGTCCGCGGCGGATCTGTGCCGGTCGGCGGACATCGTCACGGTGCATGCTCCGGAGACGCCCGAGACCCGGCATCTGCTGGGCGCGGGGCAGTTGGCGCTCATCCGGGACGGTGGCACGGTCATCAATACGGCGCGGGGTTCGCTCGTCGATACGGAGGCGCTCACCCGTGAGTGCGCCGCGGGCCGGCTCGGTGCATTTCTGGATGTCACCGATCCGGAGCCGCTGCCGGCGGGGCACCGGTTGTTGTCGCTGCCGAATGTTCTGGTGACTCCGCATATCGCGGGCGCGCAGGGCAGCGAGGCCCGGCGGCTGGGCGCGTTCGCCGTGGAGGAAGTAGCCCGGCTGGTGCGGGGAGAGCCGCTGCTGGGACAGGTGGTGCGGGATGACCTGGGGCGCCTGGCGTAAAAGCCTTCGCCTGTTTTACCGGGAAATGCAGAAAGCCCCGGTAGGAACCGAAGTTCCCACCGGGGCTTTCATCAAAATTTGTTCGGCGGCGTCCTACTCTCCCACACGGTCCCCCATGCAGTACCATCGGCGCTGAAAGGCTTAGCTTCCGGGTTCGGAATGTTACCG
>NZ_JBEYZW010000052.1:0-50088 GCF_040646215.1 Streptomyces sp. NPDC046215
GGGCTGGCGCTCCAGCCCCGCGGCCGTCTGGGCGGGGGTGGCGGGCCGCCCCGGGGCGCCGCCCGCGGCGGCGGCGGCCCCCCCACGGCGGCGGCCGCGGCCGCCGTCGAGGAACGGTGGGGCGAGGTGCTCGGGCGTCTGGGCGGTGCCTGTCCTGTGGCGCGCACGCTCGCCACACCGCTCGGTGTCTCCCTCGCCCGAGCGGTCTACAACCCCGAGGGCGCACCCGGGTCACCGACTCCTCCCTCCTCGCGCGGCCCCTCGGAACTGCTCGTTTACGCCACCCGGGAAGAGGTGGAGCGGCACCTGTTCGGCGCGTTCATCCGCACCGCGTACCGGCCGAGACCTCGGCGCCCCTGCCCCTGGACCGACGTTGAGGCCCGGCGCACGTTCGTCGTCCTGGCCCACCACATGCGGGACAACCTCACCGGCAGCACCGAAATTGCCTGGTGGGAGCTGCACCGGGCGCTGCCCGTCAGGTGGGCGCGGCTGCTGGTGGCGGGCAGCGCCGCGATCGCGGTCGCCGCCGTGCCCTGGTCCGTCGCCGGGCCGGCCGCCGGGCTGGGCGCGGGCCTGTCGGTCGGGGCCGTGGCCGTTCTGGCAACCGCGCAGCGGCGGAGGCCGGCCAACCGGATCAGCTGGTCCTGGCGGCAGTCCAAAGTCGTACCCGGCACCGTTGCCGGGATGGTGACCGGCTTCGCCGTCGGGCCCGTCACCGGAATCAGGTTCGCCCTGGTGTCCGTACTCGCCATCGGGTTCGTGGTCGGTTTCATGACGGGCCTGCGTCCCGAACCCCTCGACGTCACCGCCTGGGGCAGCCCCTCCGGCTCGCTCGCCCACGACCGCCGTACGGCGCGCCGGATCATGCTGCTCTGGGCGCTGGCCGCCGGCCCGGTGGCGGGGCTGATCGCGGACCTGGTGGCAGGACGGACCGCCGCCGTGGTCGCCGCGCCCGTGGTGGGCGTGGTGACGGGATTGGCGATCGGCTTCGGGGAGACGGCCTGGGGACTCTTCTCCCTGACCCAGGTCTACCTGCGGATACGCAAGGGAACCCCTCGCGATCTCATGGCCTTCCTGGCCGACGCGCACAGCGAACGCGGGGTGCTCCGCAGGACGGGTGCCGTCTACCAGTTCCGCCACCTCAATCTGCAACGCCATCTGGAGGCACAAGAGCTCGACATCGGTTGACCGCGAGCAGCGCCAAATCAGCCTAAATCACCCATAGGGCCCTTGCGTCGATCGGGTAGAGAGAGCGCATCGGCATCGGAAGTGCAAGATCGGCAGGGCCTACCGATTCCGGTTGTGGGTGGGGTATCCCTGGAAAGCGGTCCTGGTCGGGGACCGTTCCCTCCGGAAGGAGCCTTGCCGTGGACGGCTGGTACGTGGACGACCGCTGCTTCAACTGCGACGTTGCTCGACAGCTCGCGCCCGATTTGATCGGCGAGGCCGACGGAAAGTCCCAGATCCTGCGGTTGCCGCGCGACGAGGTCGAGACGCGGCGCTTACACGCGGCCGTGTTCGCCTGTCCCACTCGCTCAATCCGTCCTGTCTCCGGGCGAGCGGACCAGAAGCTCGATCCCTTTCCGATGGCCTTGGATAACCGCGTACTCCTGTGCGGGCACAACTCAAAGCACACTGCTGGAGCTAATTCCTACTTGCTCCTACGGCCCTCCGGCACGGTCATGATGATCGACACACCGCGCTGGAGCCGTGAGCTCGCGGGGCGTTACGCAGCATCGGGAACGGTCACCGATGTGCTGCTCACTCACCGCGACCACGCTGCACACGGCCGCCGCTACGCGGACCATTTCGGCGCCCGGCTGTGGATCCACGAGGGCGACCTCGATGCGGCGCCGGACGCGGACCGGGTGATCCGGGGTCTCGAACCTCTGGAGATCGGCGAGGGGGTCACCGCCCACCCACTGCCCGGGCACACCCCGGGCAGTGTGCTCTACCTCGCAGATGACCGGTACTGCTTCAGCGGGGACAGCTTCTACTGGTCACGCACCACCAACGATCTGGAAGTCACGGAAAGTGTGACCTGGTACTCCATCGAGGAGTTGGCCCTTTCACTGGCCAGAACGGCCGGACGACTGCGGTTCGAATGGGTTCTGCCAGGCCATGGCGACCGCCGCCGACTGTCCGGCGATGAGATGTCCCGACGGTTGAAAACACTGGCAGAGCGCACTCGGCTGTTGCGGTCCCAACCGGTCGACTTTACCGCCATTCGCTGGTGAAGGAGCTGCCAACCGAAGTCGCGCGCCTACAGCGCCTCCTTTTCGGCGTATGTGCGTCGGCGTATGTGCGCTGAAGGGCAACCCGGCATCGCCAGACCTCGGCCTGCTCAGGCTTGCGCCACGGGCACGTGACGTGGTCCCACCCGGCGGCTCTTCCTCTTGCGGCAGCACAGCGCCTTGGGCCTGCACTCGGGTTCGTACTTCCCGCCCGCCGGCCAGGTGGGGCACCAGCAGGGACCGGGCATCCGGCCGGGCGCCTGCACGGCTATGCAGCCGAGCAGGGCAGGCGGTAGCTCAGGAGGGCTTCAACTCTTCGCAATCGCGGCAGCCGCACTGGACAAGAGGACTCTCTTGCTCTTCTCGGCTATCGCTGGTGGGACAGTTCCGCAGCGGTCAGTGGCGGCCCTGGCAGGGGGCGGCGGGCGGGGCCGCGCAGAGTGGCGATCACTGTGTCAGGGTGGAGCAGAGTGGTGAGGGGTGCGGAGAGGGTCATGACGGTGATCAGGGCGCGGGCTGCGGAGGGGCGGCCGGTGGCGGTGAGGGTGAGGCGGTCGGTGTAGGCGCGCAGCAGGCGGGCTGCGGCCGGGGGCTGGGTGCCGGTGGCGTGGGGGTAGAGGATGTCCTGGCCGGTGGCCAGGGCCCAGGCGGTGTCGACGGTTTTGCCGGTCGCGCGCTGGACGCGGCGGGTGAGTTCGGGGTCGTCGAGGGGGCGTTTGTTCAGTTCACGGCGGAGGGCGTCGGCGCTGTGGGCAGCGACGGACATGCCGTGTCCGTAGACGGGGTTGTAGGTGGCGACGGCGTCGCCGAGGACGGTCAGGCCGGCGGGCCAGGTGGTGAGGCGTTCGTAGTAGCGGCGGCGGTTGACGGTGCTGTGGGTGACGGTGACGCCGGTCAGGGGCTCGGCGTTTGTGATGAGGTCGGCGACGACGGGGTGTCGGACCTGGCGGGCGAAGGGTTCGAAGAGTGCGGGGTCCTTGGACGGTTCGCCGCCGCGGGTGCCGGAGAGGGTGACCAGCCACTGGCCGTTTTCGACGGGGACCAGGGTGGCGGTCTGTCCGGGTACCGGCCGGCGGGCATCGGCCTGGACGTTGACGACGGGGAAGTTCTCGGTGCCGTCGGGGGCGCGGAAGATGCGGGTGGCGTAGACGAGCCCGGAGTCGACCACTTCTTCCCGGACGGCGGGCAGGCCGAGGGCAGCGAGCCATTGGGGTGCGTGGGAGCCGCGGCCGGTGGCGTCGACGACAAGGCCGGTTTCCAGTTCTCGTTCCGTGCCGTCGGCGGCGTTGCGGACGCGTACGCCGGTGACCTTGCGCGCGTCGCCGAGGAGGGTGACGGGTTCGGCGCGGGTGAGGAGGGTGACGCCGGGCAGGGCGAGGACCTGCTCGCGGACGACGTGGTCCAGCAGGTCGCGGGTGCAGGCGATGAGGTACTGCATCTCGGGCCACCGGCGTATCCAGCCCTGCGGGGACAGGGACGCCAGGCCGGTCGGCAGCGGGATCCGCCGTGCTCCGGCTTCCAGCCAGCGGCGGTGGGTGCCGGGCAGGAGGGCCTCGATGGTGCGGGCACCACCCGACCACAGCAGGTGGGCGTGGCGGGCCTGCGGGAGTCCCTTGCGGGCCAGGGGTGCGGAGGGCACGTCGTCCCGGTCGATGATGACGACCTCATCGGCGTGCCGGGCGAGAACAGCGGCGGCTAACAAGCCGGCCATTCCCGCTCCGAGGACCACCGCCCGCCGAGAGGGTATCGAACGGTTGGTGGTGCTGATCGGCTGGTACATGAGCGGTCTTCTCCTGATGTTCGTAGCGCTGGTGCGCTGGTGCGCGGTGGCGGGGGGCGGGGGCGGGTGAGCGCCGCAGCACTCGGGAAACCCTCACGCGTGAGGCCAGCAGCGGCACGGGATCGAGGACCGCTCGTTCTGCCTGCTCGCGGGGGGCGGTGCGGTCGGGGCGGGGAGCCCGGCGGACTCTCCGTACGGCCTTGGCCAGGCCGGCGGCCTCGACCATTGCCTGAGGGTCTCTGCTTGCCCCGCCCCGTTCAGTGTGCCGGGCAGGCCACTCACGGTCCTGGTGGCGAAGGCCACCAGTTGATGGCTGACCGGCCGGTCATGGTGGTGGCTCACGTCGGCGCCCAGCGCGGTGAACAGGGCACCCCCATCGGCGGAGGCGGGGAGATTCAGCCCGCGGAGCAGCTCGGCGCATGATCGCCGCATCCTGTTCCAGAAACTGGAAGCTGGCCAGGCGGACGGCCTTCTCCAGGGCGGGTACGGACCTGCCCTTGCGGCGGTTGCTGATGTACTGGCCGGAGACCCCGAAGTGGTCAGCGATCTCCGCATCGAGGTATCTCCGCCGTCCGGTGGGATAGCCGGTGCTGAGCAGGCGCTGTAATCGGCAGCCCTGCAGTACGGCGGCCGCGGAGGCGAGAGCGCGCGGGGCCGCCACGTCCGGGGGTGGAGGCGTGGGCATGAGCACGCAGTGTAGGTCCCGTCGCTGATTACAGGGAACCGTCAACCAACTCTCTTGGCGCCTTGCTTGCGGGGTTACGCGGCATCGGGTGGGGTGTCCGGTGCCCCCGTCGTCCTCGGCCTCGTCGCTCTGCGGACCGCGGCCGTCGATCGCGGTCTTCCCGTCGACCTCGTCGGTCCCGGCGTCCCCGCCCACCTCGTCGTCGACCCTACAGTTCGCGTCGACGCAGCAGGCACGACCGCGGACCGGGCGTCATCCTGAACAGAGGCCGCCGAACGGGGTGATCAGCGCCGGATACGCTGAACGCCGGTCGGCTGACGGCGAGTCGAGGCCGCAGAACCCCAACCAGCACCGGAAACCCGACCCCGACCCCGAACCATTCTCTCGGACAGGCTCTTGGAGGTCCTCCATGCCCCAGTCTTTCGACCCCGACTTCGGCCTCACTGCCGACGACTACGGCCGCCACCGCGCCGGGTTCCCTCCCGAGCTGCTCATCCGACTCACGGCGCGAGGCGTGGGTCTACCCGGACAGACCGTCCTCGATGTCGGCACCGGCACCGGCAGCCTGGCACGGCTGTTCGCCCAGGCCGGTGCCGACGTCACCGGGATCGACCCGGCGGAACCTCTGCTCGGCCAAGCCCGCGAACTCGACCGCGCCGCAGGAGTCAAGATCGACTACCGGACCGGTACCGCCGAGGACACCGGCATGCCGGACCGCTCCTTCGACGTGGTCTCCGCCGGCCAGTGCTGGCACTGGTTCGACGCGCCGAAGGCCGGCATTGAGATCCGCCGCCTGCTGCGCCCGGGCGGCCGTGTTGTCATCGCCCACTTCGACTGGCTGCCCTTGCCCGGCAACCTCATAACGGCCACCGAGGAACTCATCACCCGCTACAACCCCGCCTGGTCCATGGGCGGCGGCACCGGCCTCTACCCGCGCTGGCTCACCGACCTGGCCACCGCCGGGTTCACCGGCATCGAGACCTTCTCCTTCGATCTCGACGTCCCGTACACCCCACAGGCGTGGATCGGTCGCATCCGGGCCAGCGCCGGCGTCGGCGCGAGCCTGCCCGACGAGGCAGTCAACCGTTTCAGCGACGAACTCAGCCGCGTCATCGCCGACCGCTTCCCCGGCGACGTCCTCCACCTCCCCCACCGCACCTGGGCCGTCGTGGCCCAGCCCAACGACTGACCTGTGGAGCCGGACCGCCCGGCACCCCGTCATAGGGGGCAAAAGCCAGAGGGGTCCGGGTCGCGGCCGAAGGCGACCTCGCGCACCGCGACGGTGCCGAGTGGCCGCACAGGGCGAGCTCGTGCCAGCCAGCCTGGAGGGGCGCGCGGTCGTCAGGCCGGCACGGTCGCGGTCGGGACGATCGGGGCCCCCACTACCCGGTTACTCGGTTCCGGCATCCATCGTGCGGTGGCCGTCGCGACACCCCTTCCTGCGCCCGGACTTCCCGCTTGTCCCGGGCGCAGCCTCACGAGGATGGCTGTGCCGCAGTCCCCCTCCACGGCGTCGTCCAGGCCAACCCGCCCCAACTGAAGATCACCTGCAGCCGATCAAATCGGCCACCATTTGGCGATCCTGCTCTGCCAACAAGCGGGACCCCTCGATGGCAGAGCATTTCATACGGCTGCGGAGCGTGCGCTGCCTAACCCACCTATGATGGCGGCGCGTACACGACTACTCCCACGAATTCGTGCTCGGCGACAGCTCAGCTCAAGCCCTCACGACCCGGAGGACCGACGCGATCAGCAGGACGGGCGAGGCCACCGCCCCAATGATCATCGTGGGCAAGACCACCCACACGAGGGGGGGCTCACCGGCCTCATTAGGCACGTCCTCAGCCACGATCATGAACCACACCAGGTGTAGGGCCGTACCCGCCATGAGGGCGATCCAGTACAGGCCGATCCCGGCCGACCACAGCCGGACCCTGCCGGGCGGCACAGTCATCAGCCGCTTCCGGTAGACGTGGAGCCAGACCATGGCGCCGAAGAGGAGAAGCGTCATGGGGAAGCGCCACCAGTCGTCGTTCATGGCCCACTGGTGCGCGGCGCTCTCCTGCTCTGATTCGGAGGGGTACTGCGCCGCCCAGTCCAGCAGGTCGAACCCTCCGACGAGAAGGGCGACGACCGGGATCAGGAAGAACAGCCCGTAGAGGGGTCTGCCAAGACCCATGGTCAGGGCCCTGACGGCGCTCTCCCGTCGGGAGGACGCGGCACGAGCGCGGACCGGGCCGGCCGGTGAGTGACCGGGAAGGACCGCCGCGGGTGGCGGAGGAAGCACGGTGGTGTCCACCCTGTCCGCCCCGGACGCCCGCTCCTGTACGAGGCGCTCCGCTTCCTCCTCCAGCTCCTCCGCCTCCGCGTTAAGCAGCTCCTCCGCCTTCTGCGCAATGGCGGCGACCACGGGCGCCGGCAGCCAGGGGCCCGTGCCCGCCCGCTCCTTGGTCGCGGCGGCGAGCTCCGTGGCCGTTGGGCGGTCCTCGGGCCGCTTGGCCAGGCAACGCCGGGCCAGTTCCCCGAATCGACCCCCGACCCCGTCGAGGTCCGGTTCATGGTGCACGAGCCGGTACAGTATTTCGGCCACCGATCCGCCGCCGAACGGGCCGCGCCCCGTCGCCGCGAAGGCCAGAACCGCTCCCAGGGAGAACACGTCCGCCGCCGGGCCGACGATCCGGCCCTCCGCCTGCTCCGGTGACATGTAGCCGGGCGACCCCACCACCAGACCGGTCCCGGTCAGCGCCGTCTCGTCGGCGGACCTTGCGATGCCGAAGTCGATAAGCAGTGGCCCCGACTGGGAGAGCAGCACGTTGGACGGTTTGACGTCCCGGTGCACCAGGCCCGCCTCGTGTACCCTCGTCAACGCCTTCGCGAGTCCGGAGAGCAGCCGCCACAGGGCCTCCTGTGGCAGCGGCCCGTGGCCAATGACGGCGTCGGAGAGCGCGGGCCCCGGTACGTACGCTGTGGCAAGCCAGGGCACCTCCGCCTCCGGGTCGGCATCCAGGACCGGCACGGTCCCGACTCCCCGGAGCAACTGGGCGGCTCTGACCTCGCGTGCGAAGCGCCGCCGGAAGCCCGGGTCACTGGCGATCGTCCCGTGTACCACCTTGAGGGCGACCGTCCGGCCGCCCCTCGACCGGCCGAGGTAGACGCGGCCCATGCCGCCCTCCCCGAGGCGGTACAGCAGCCGGTACGCGCCCACCCGGCGCGGATCAGTCGCGGTCAACGGCTGCATGCCACACCCCCGTGAGACGCCGTCCGCATCGCCCCCACGTGAATGCCCATCACGTGAGGGCAGTCAGCATGGCACAGCAGCCCCGCCCCCGACACTGGAGCACGTGAAACAGCTCGCACCCACGGTGCGGGCGGGGTACGGGTCAGTCGAATGTGCGAGTTGCCATCATGCCCGTGCAGAGGGAAGCCGGTATAGATCCGACACTGGCAGCCGGTTCGCAGCCGGAAGAGAATTCCGTTGATCACGTGTCAGTGACAGTACCAACGCACGCCTCAACCAACGTTCGTCAGCAGGCGCGGTTCCAACTGAGTTCACTCGACATCGGAAAAGTCGCCACGCCCCACATCAAGCGGAACGATTCCCTCGGCAAGCCAATCAGACATGTCCCAGTTAGTCGCCTCAGACGGTGACTGCACCGACCGCCAGGGGACGGCCTCTCAACTCATCGTGACCGGACGAGCACCAGAAAAACCCAGCTGCCCCGCTCCATGGGGAACGGGGCAGGTGGCGAACGCAGCCAGCACTTGGGTTGATGTCTTCACCGTACGGCCGCCCACTGACACTCGGGACTTCACCACGTGCAGACCGCGCGTTGTGAAGGAGCTGAGGAAGGTGGCGAGGAGCTCAGGGTGCAGCCTTCGACCAACCGCACGATGCCGTCGTCCACAGCGAGAACGAAATACCCACAACACGCCTAAGAAATGGCGGCTTTGCCGTAGCATCGCGAGTGCTGTGCATAGCGATCCCTCATCAGGTGCCCCCCGGGCACCGTGCCTGGGGCTTGGGCCTGAGGGCCCGGGGTCGAGAGAGGGGCGATGGCTGTGTTTCAGCGCGTGCGGGAGTGGCTGGGCAAGATCTCAGACGGGACCGGCGTGGTCTTGGACGGGATCGAGCGCCGTCACCAGGCCCTAGTAGTGATCGCGGCTTACGTGATGCCGGTCTTAGGCAACTGGATGACGCGATAGCACCGACCCCCGGATGGTACCCGGGGGTCGGTGGATCTGGGGCCGCCCGATGACGGCTTCGCTCCGATGGCCTGCGGCTGTCGGAGCGAAGCTCACGCCTGCTTCAGCGCGGCTCTGCTCCTGCTGTGGTCACTGGTCATTCGCGGCGGTGTCACATCTCAACTTGGCGGCGGCCGTGACACATAAGAGTTGAACCCTCGTAGCTTGGCACATCCCGCCCTAGTGGGTACCCACTATCGGCGGACAACTCCGAGGTAATTTAGCCCACGTCGGATTCGCGAGGGTCCACGTCCTACCAGGGAAGCGCCTCCCGCGTGGGCGGCAGCCTCGGGGTAGAGCAGTACACGTCGCCTTCGGGGAGGGCGGCGGTTGCGCATGGAGTCCGGACGGCCAGCGTGGGAGAAGGGCTGGGGTGCCTGCATGCCGGCAGCGCCGTGACCGTCCTGCGTACGCGGCTCTTGCCTATGCCCCTCGGGTGCCGGTGCGCGTTCGGGGCTGGAAACGGGCATATAAGGAAACGTTCCTTTCGCCTCGAAGCACCTGTTCACCTGTATCTCCTTATGTGCTGATGTTCCGCAGCATCGGGGAGATCAGGTCGAGAGGACCGCTTCCTCTCCCTCGGCGCCGTTCTTGGACCCCGTACGTTCTTCTTGAGGCGCGGGGTGCCGGGAGGATTGCGGTGTCTGTGCCGCCGAGCGCGGAGCCCACGCTGTGGGAGCTGCACCGCGCTGTGTCTCAGTTGCGTGAGGACCTGCGCGGCGATATTGCACAGCTTGCGGCCCGTTTGGAGCAGGTGGTCACGGAGGACGTGTACCGGGCTGATCAGCGGGCGGTGGAGCAGCGCATCGGGCAGGTTGAGGCGGGGCTGTCGCATCTTCGTGGGGATCACGAGGTGATGGCGGAGCGGGCCGGGCAGTTGCGCAGTGAGGACCAGGCGCAGGCAGCGGCGACGCGTCGGCTGGTGCTCAGCTCGTTTGTGGCGCCGCTGTTGGTGATGGTTGTGCAGCTGTGGCTGGCGTCGAAGGGCACCGCGTCTTAATCCCCTGGGTCACGGGGTCCGCTGTGGGGCGGAGTGACAACACTGGTTTTGGGCGCGGGGAGTTAGAGAGCGCCTGGTGGCGACACCACTGAATGCCGACCGTCTGGTCGCGGCCCTTCGCGAGGAGGGCGTCCACGTTGTGGAGCGGTCCGGCTGGCGGACGCATCACCGCAACGGCAAGGGCCCGTGGGGCCCGGTGAACGGGATCATCGTGCATCACACGGTGACGACGGGCACGGATGCGTCGGTCAGCATCTGCGAGAACGGGTACAGCGAGCTTCCGGGCCCGCTGTGCCACGGGGTGATCGATAAGGACGGCACGGTCTACCTGATCGGCAACGGCCGGGCGAACCACACGGGGCGCGGCGACGGCGATGTGCTGCGGGCGGTGATCGCGGAGGAGTCCCTGCCGGACCCCGAGGCCAACGACACCGACGGCAACACCCACTTCTACGGTTTCGAGTGCATCAACCTCGGCGACGGTGAGGACCCGTGGCCGGCGGCGCAGCTCGATGCGATCGAGCGGGCGTCGGCGGCGATCTGCCGGGCGCACGAGTGGGGTGCGGGGAGCGTGATCGGCCACAAGGAGTGGACGAACACCAAGATCGACCCCGAGGGCTTCGAGATGGCCGACATGCGGCACCGGGTTGAGCAGCGGGTCAAGGGCAAGCCGTCCGGCCCGGTGACCGGTGGTGGTTCCACTGGGGGTTCCTCGGGAGGCTCGTCGTCGTACACGCCGCCGCCGTTCCCCTCCGGGCTCGCCCCGGGCCGCAGCAACCCGTCGGCGAAGCCGCTTCAGGAGGCTCTGAAGCGCACCGGCTGGCTCGACCCGGCGATCCCTGCCTCGGACAACTACGGTCCGGCCACGCAGAAGGCCGTGGCCGGCTTCAACCGCAAGCACGGTCTCTACACGACCGGCCAGTCCTACGATCCGGCGATCGGCCGCCGTGGCTGGGACCTGCTCCACAAGCTCGCCTACGGAAGCTGAGGAAGTTCATGGGAACGCTCATTCACGCGAACAGCACCCGTCTGTACGCCATCGCCGCGGCGGCCATCGCGCTCGTCGCCCACTACGTCGATGACCTGCCGCAGGCCCTGATCCTGGGACTGGCTGCGGCCGTCCTGGGGACCGGCGAAGTCGTCCAGCGCGTCGAAGACGGCAAGACGAAGGCCGCGGCGATACCGTCGCCGACACCGCCGCCTACAGCGGTCGCGTAACCGACAGGCCCCCTCACCGCCGACGCCCGGTGAGGGGGTCTTCGCCATGAGGGAGGGGTGTCCCCTCCTAGCGTTCTGTGAGTGATCGCCGGACCTCTTCCACCGGCGCATTGACGTTGTACAGCGGTGTGGCGAAGAGAGGGCGGCGGCTCGGCCGGTGATCGAACTCGTGAAGCCTGTGGGCCGCTCCGGCTGGCAAGTGGATGGGCCGCTGTGGAGCGGTCTCCGGATGGGGAGCCGTGCTCGCCGTCCTTGGAGCCCACTGCTGGACGTCGCCCCACGTGATCTTTCTCAGCGGCTTGTCGGCCAGGGCGCTGGGGGCCGTCCTGACCAGTGCGGCCAGTAGCGCGACCGCGCTTCCGGCGCTCTCTGCGCCCGAGCCCCTCCGTCCCTGCGCGTCCATGGAACCCCCACTCTCGGGATGTAGTGCTTGCCCCCACGCTATCGGGACCGGACAACGAATGACGTGCTGACGTCTCATCGTCAAACAGCGCGCATCAGCGTGAAGTACCGCGCCTGAGCGAGCGGTACGACGACGCGGGCAATGCCGCACCGCGCTGGGCTTCCCGAGCCAACGAAGACCGTCTTCCCTGCATGCCATCCAACGAAGCGAGCCCGAGCAGCACCTGCTCGGGCTCTTTCGCTATGCCGATCGACAAGGAGAACTGTGACCAGCACACCTACTCCTGGGGAGCCGTCCGACGGCGGTCTCGACCGGGCGTTGAAGAGCGTCACCGAGGTCCTCGCGAAGACCGACGTGAAGGGCGGTGCCTTGTTCGCCCTCGACGGTGGCATTGCTGCCTTGCTCCGCTCCGCCTTATCCGAGGGGCCCACTGCCGCTCGCGTCCTGGTGGGCCTGGCTTCCGGGTTCCTCGCGATCTCGTTGGTGTTCGTCGTGCTTGCGGTTCTGCCCCGGCTCGGCAACGAAGGAACCTCGTTCCCGACCTGGGCTGAGATGAGCCCGGAGGAGATTCGTGCGGCCGTCCAGGAAGACACCCGCCCTCACCAGGTGGCGATCTTGTCCAGGATGGCCAGGCTCAAGTACCGGCGTCTCATCGTGGCGTGTATCGCCACGGGCCTTAGCGCGCTGCTCCTCCTCGCGGCGAATCACCTCGCCGCCCTCGGGTGAAGGCGACTGCCGCCCTGCCCGTGCGGTGATAGACCAGGGGCACGCTCTTGTTCTCGGCGGCCTGCCGCTGCCGTGTCTCCCAAGGACGTTCAAGGGCCGCCGACGGCCACTCCCTCCGCGCGCAGGAAGGCGCCTTGATGAAGCCCCGTACTGTCCGGCAGACCAGCGTCATCCTCCCCGTGCTCGACGATCCCGGCCTCCGCCTGGCGACGGTCCCTTCCCTGGGGGCTTCCGGTCGGCGGGGTGAGGAGTTCACTTATGCCGACGCCAGCCTGCGTGAGCTGGACCTAGCCGACGCCCACCTCCTGGACGGCCGAGTCCTGCGGCTACGGACGCAGCGGACCACGCTCAAGGACCTGCGCGTGGACTCGGTGGAGTTCTCCGGGTGCGACCTTGGCTCCTTGCGCTGGTCTGGGGGCAAGCTGTCGCGCGCAGTCTTCTCCGACTGCAAGCTCCTGGGCGCCGCCTTCGACAGCGTGGCCTTCGACAGCGTCCTGTTCGAGAACTGCAAGCTCGACTACGCCACCTTCCGCCGGGCCCGCGCGACAGGACCGGTGATCTTCTCGAAGTGCTCCCTGGCTGAGGCTTCGTTCGCCCGCTGCGATCTGTCCGCGGCCTGTTTCGACGGCTGCGGCATGCGCCGGACGGAGTTCGAAGGCGGCCAGTACCGGGGCTGCGATCTCCGGAACAACGACCTCTCGGCTGTGCGCGGGCTCCCTTCGCTGCGCCAGGTCGTGATCGACCGTGCACAGGTCCTCCAGCTCGCCGAGGCGCTGGTGTCCGATCTGGAGGTCAGCTTCGGCGAGGACCGCCTCTCTCCGTAGGCCGCACCTTAAGCTTGTCGTTTATCCAACGCGCCGTGGTTTAGTTCCTACCTTGTGGTGGGCGGGACGGCTGTATGCCTGGCCGGTCGCCAGGACGCGTCCCACGTCATGGCGGGTGGCCGACCGCCGGTTCTTCGAGCCGGGCGGGCGCCCAGGGCCGGGCTGGGAGGGTTTTGGTGCACGCGCTGGCGACGGCGTTTTCGCGCACAGGTTTCTGAACCCTCTTCGGACCCTTGCCGGGGTGAGCTTGCTCGGTGGCGTCGGCCTTTCCCAGGGCCGCCGGATGTCGGTGGCTAGTGGGCGGGCAAGACGGAGCTGAGTGTGGGCGGCGATGACGAGCCACGTCCAGCGGTCTGCCGCCGCGGAGTCTCGGAGACGAGGCTTCGTCCATCCCAGGGTCTGCTTGAACAGGCGAAACGTGTGCTCGATGTCGAAGCGTCGCAGGAAGGACTGCCAGCAGCGGTCGACATCCTGAGACGTGGCTGCGGTGGCGGACCACCAGAGCCAGACCGGCTTGTTGACTCCTCCGGAGGGCAGTTTCTCGACAGCCAGGCGGATGACGGTGCCCTCGATAATGGGCAGTGGTCCGTCGTGGTCGAGCCAGGCTGCCCGACGGGTGAGCCGGGGATGGAGCCGGTCCCATGCCTGCGCGGTGGCTTTCCCGTAGAGCCGGGTGTCCGTGGTCGTCACGGCCTGCTCGGTGCCCCAGGTAGCGGGGTCGCCGAAGACGAACTCGCCGCCGTGCTTGGGCGGGCGCCCGCCCTTCGGATCGTAGACGCGCGGCGGTGTCGACCGTCGCATGACCCGGTCGGAACGGAGCCGCCCGAGGATCTGCACCGGCAGGCCGGCCAGAAGGTGTGCGATGCGGGGCGCGTCGTATCCGGAGTCCAGGACGACCAGGATCTCCGGGTCTCCCTTCTGCCACTGACCAGCGGCGATGATCCGTTCGGTGACCTCACGGATTTGGGCGGTGGTCACGGCCGCGACATCGGCGCCCGGCTCCAGCCGGACCGCGTCCAGCACGGCGGTCCAGGACGTGCGGCCGGTCTCCAGCGCGGCCACGACCGAGTACGGCCAGCCAGGGATCATCCGGTGCTCGTTCTGGCCCCGGCCATAGGTGTGACAGAAGGAACGATCCGGGCAGGTCGCGGCATCCGGCCTCAGCCATGGCGATACGTCAACGGCCAGGACCAGCCGGCCGTCCGCCGCTCTCGGCAACGGCAGACCGGCCAGGGCCCGGCGGAGCCGATCGAAGTCGATCCGCCCCTGGTTGAGCCCGCCATACAGGGCTCCGTGACCCCGGCGGTGCTCTGGCGCGAGCGCGAGGTCCACCAGCGTTTTGACCGGGCCCTCCGTGCAGAGAAGGGCGTCCGTCAGCTCGAACAGCGCGTCCGAGCGGCCCGTAAGGCACGCGTAGAAGTCCGACCGGAACCGCGAGAACAATCTCAGCGACTCGCTCCGGCCACCGGTCAGAAGACTCACCCCGCGCGACCCTGCCTAACCTCGACCTGGAGCAGGCGCGGGGAGACTTCGAACCCGTGCCGGGAGTATGCCGAAACCGCCCGATCACTGGAATGAACGGTCACCCGCTCAAGTCCAAGTTCACGCGCCCATGCCAAGACTGCCTCGATCAGCTCGCCGCCCAGGCCGCGGTCGCGCTCGTCGGGCAGGACGTACGTGCACTGCACATCCCCCGACATCCGCTCGAACGCGCGCGGATGCGGCACACGCTGCGTGATCGCCAGCCAGGCCATGCCGATGACACGACCGTCACGGACCATCACCATGCACCGATGTGATGGCTCGGTCTCCCGGGCCCAGGCCACGAAACGGGGAACGAACTCGTCCAACGTGGTATCGGGTGTTCCGTAGAGCTCTTGCACCCAGCGCCACCGCAACTCGGCGACGGCGGCTAACTCATGGGGCTGGGCAGGGCGGCAAGCGATGTCATCCACGGCTTCATCCTGGCGCAGATTCATCAGCACGACGGCCACTTCCGCCACTCTCGCACCACCAGGGCGGCGCCCCAGGCCCCGCTTCGTTAAACGACAAGCTAAGGCCCGTCCCGGCGACGCCTCGGTGTTCCACCCATGCCTGCGCCGCTTCCTCCATGCCCTTGAGCCACGCCCCCTCGGGACGCCGGTTGGCGATAGCACGGAGCATCCGCAGATAGGCCCCCGCGAACACATCGATCGCCTTCGGGTCTGCGTTCGCCCATGCCGTGCACCCGGCGGACCAGGACTCGGCGGACTCGGGGCTGTGGCCGGCTGCGATCAGCTGTACGGCGAAACAGGCCGGGTCGATGAAGGCGGGCCCGCGCGTGGGCCATGCCCAGTCGATAATCCACGAGCCCGCACCCCCGACCGTCAAGTTGTCCGGATTGATGTCGGTATGAAGCAGAGCGTCACCGCGGAGTAGCGCCAGCTCGTCTTCACCGCTCACGTAGGCGTCCCACCGGTCTTCCCGCCAGTCCCGAGCGACGTCAGGCAGCTCTAGGGCCGCCGCCCGGTTGAGCAGGTCAACGGCGAGGGGAAGGTCCCGCGTTTCCGGCTCGAAGTCGAGGCCGCGCGCCTCGATGACTTCGAACCCGAGGATGATCCATCCAGCATCGTCACCGTCAACGCTCCACAGCAGTGAAGGCGAGAGAGGCGTCACGTAGGGATTGATCAGTTTTTCTCGGATGATCGAGTCCCGTCGGCCCCCCGGCTCATTGAACACAGCCTTGACGAAGAACTGCCCCATCTCACTGTTGATGACCGCAGCAAAGTCCGAGCTGTATCCGTGGTCCGGAATCTCCACCGTGGTGACTACGCCGGTGTGCGAGTAGATCAGTGCTCGGAAGTGGCCGTCGGGCAGGTCATCCACGTCGGGTCTCCTCGCCGTGGTTCTGGTGGGTCAGGTGATGATGCTGTCCGGCTCGTCCAGCCATACGTACTGTCCGTCGCGGGTGACGGTCACGCCGGCGCGGTCGCGTTCGGGGCGGCCGAGCGCCTCCCACTTGCGGTAGGCGGCTTCCACCTCGTCCCATAGGGAGCGGGGGCCGTACTGCTCGACCTCGTACTCGTCCTGGCCGGGCACGTACTCGGCGGTCGCCCACGAGCTCTTGTCGCGGGAGAAGAGCCAGAGGGTGGCTTCGTCGCTGCCGTCCTCAGCCTTGCCTACGGAGTGCCAGGCCCCTGGCACGGCCACGTCCACGTAGAACAGGGCGTCGTGATCGCTGGTGAGGTCCAGCGGGCAGAGGCTGGTGCGGCTTGGTTGCCCGTCCTCTGCGTGGTGGAGGAAGTCGCGCAGGAGCCCTCCGCCGCCGGGCTGGCTGCGGGTGTGCATGAACGCCGGGTTCCCCGTGAATCGGCCCTGGGCCTGGCCGTCGGCTACGTCGAGCACGGCGTAGCTGTAGTGGAATATCCCCCCGCCCCAGGGGGCGACGATCCGTCCTTCGGGTGCCTGTTCGATCCAGGCGTAAGGGATCTCCGGCAGGGTGTAGGTGGCGATGATCCGGGCGTATGGCGCGCCCTGGGGCCATCCGTCTTCGGCGTTGCCGCACAGGACGCGCGGGGTGAAGCCCGCGCGGGCGAGGTTGCTCTCGGCCTGCTTGGTGATGTCCGGGTCCACGTCCATGGTGGTGACGTGGGCGGAGCCGAGACGGTGGCAGAGCCAGGCCGCGTTGTACCCCGTGCCGGCCCCGGCCTCGAAGACCGTCTGCCCCTCGTGGACGTCCAGCAGATCGAGCATCTCCAGCATGATTGTCGGCATGGAGCTGGAGGAGGTGGGGCGCTGGTAGGCGTCCTGGCCGAGGTCAGCGCCCTCGTTGATCTGGGTGACGAGCGGCAGGTCGGCGAAGACGGCCCAGGCCCACCGTTTCGGGTTCTCCTCCCGGTCGAAGGTCCGGTCTTGGGCCTCGAAGGTGTCGGGGAGGAAGAGGTCGCGCGGCACGCCTTCCACCACGTTCCGCCAGGGGGAGCCTGGGGAAAGGGAGCCCTTGTTGGTGAGGATCTGGATGAGGCGTGCCTGGGTGCTCATACGTCGCTCACTTTCCTCTGCGGCATGGCGAAGACGGGCCTGTTCCCCCCTGCTCACGCGGGGTGGGGGTCACTTCGTGTCGCTCTCGCCGCCTCCGTGCTTGGGGCCCGGCTGGGGCTGGCTGCCGTGCGGGTGACGGTGAGAGCCCGCACCTGTGCAGGGTGGGACAGCTACCCGCCGAGCGCGCCCGGCTTGATCCGGTTGCCCGGCTCTTGGAACCACGCGTGCTGTCCTGTCTTGTCGATGGTCAGGCCGAAGCTGTTGAACCCAGGTCGTCCCTGTTCGGCCCACCAAGCGTGGGCAGCCTCGATCTCGTCCCACAGCCGGCGACAGCCGTACTGATAGGCGGTGAACTTGGCCCGATCGTCACGGAATAGAACGCAGGCCCATGAACGGTCGTTGAGACTGAGGAGCCACACCGGGCGGGCACCGTTTTCCTCCGGGCCCCTGGTGCGGATGACATCCGGCACACACAGGCCGAGAGCGAACTGGTTGGCGTCCCACAGCGTCGTGCCGAACACCTCGCTGTAAGGCAGGTCTGTGTGAGACTTCTGGGCGCTCGCTTTGGCCTCGGCGGTGACGTACGTGTCGTAGTCGTCCACGGTGAGACGCTGGGCCCGGGCGCGCATGAACGTCACGCACTGCGTGAACGGGCCACTGGCCGAGCTTCCGTCGCTGGCGGTGACGAGGCGTGCGGTGGCCTCCGTCGAGGTGAACTGAGTGCCCCAGGGGATGAGGAGAACGCCGCCCGGACGCATCTGCTCCACCCACGTGTACGGGATGGTACGCAGTCCGCAGGTGGCGATAAGCCGATCGTAGGGGGCTGCGGGCGGGTGCCCGTGAAGGCCATCACCGTGGATCACGGTGACGGCGGCACCGGCCTGTTGCAGGGCGTGCCGGGCGGTCTCGGCGACCGTCGGGTCCACCTCGATCGTGGTCACGCGTCCGGGGCCGGCGCGGTGGGCGAGGAGAGCGGCGTTCCACCCTGTGCCGGTGCCAATTTCCAGCACCTTGTGCCCGGGCTGGACCTGGAGGTCGCCGAGCATGGACATCACCAGGGACGGCATGGACGACGAGGAGGTCATATCCGTACCCGAGACACTGCTGGCCCCGTCGTCCCACTGCGTGATGATGGCCATGTCTGAACAGGCGTACCGGTCCCAGCCCTCAGGATCAGCGGCGCGGTCCGCCACCACATGCTCTTCACTCGCCTGGTCATACGGCCACATCACCGAGGGCAGGAATCGCGCCCGTGGCGTTTCAGCGAATGCTCCTGCCCAGCCGGGCCCCATCGACCCTTTCGTGAGGAGCTGGCGGCCCAGTGCCTCCCAGCTGGGCCGCCCAGCCTCCTCATGACGCTCACAGGTCACTTGCGGCGCTTCCCATCACCTTCGGGAGACGCCCCGTCCGGGGTCGGCGGCTCCTTGGGCGGCTCGCACTTCTGACCGGGCAGCATGTCGTCCTTGTCGTCGTCACCCTTGTCCCGCTTACCCACGTGGCTGCGCCTCCTTGATCAGCTCGGAGCAGTGACGACAAGGCGTCGTCCTTTTGCCTTCCTCGCCGCTCTTGCTGTCGCAGCGAGTGCCCCTTGCCGTTGCTCCGTTGGTCGGCTCGGTGCTGCGTGGGCCAGGAAACTACAGAAGGGGGACGGCTAGCGCCAGAGCGCGTCGGGGCGATGCGGACAGGTGTGTCAGCCCACCGCCGTCCAATGCCAGGGCCTGGTGCCGCACCGTCCCCTGACGCAGTCGATGCGGTACCGGGCTTGGCCGACGGCGGTGGGGTCGTCTTCGGCCGTTTGGAGAGCGAAGGTGACGAGGCGGAGTTCGCGGATCGCGCGAAGGACGGGGTACCCCTGCCATGTGGTGACGTCGTGACCATACGCCTCACAGAACTGCTGGTAGGAGTGAGAGGCGAGCGTGCCGAAGGTGTCGGTGCTGATCGCGGTGGAGGTCAGGTCCCATTCGGGCGGTCCAAGGGATGTGCGCTCGAAGTCCATGAGGTAGGCCGTCGTCGCGGTGACGGCGACGTTGCCGGTCCAGGCGTCGGCGTGGATCACGCAGCGGGGCAGCCCGTCCGGTAAGTCCGCCCAGGCCGCGTGCAGGTCGGCGAGGTGGTGCAGTAGCCACTCCCTGTCGTCGGCCTGGACCGATGCGGAGGCTGTCAGACGCTGTTCGATCCTGACGAAGGGGTCGAGCTGTCCAAGGCCGATATCCGGGATGGGCAGAGCGTGCAGGCGATGGAGCAGGGGTGCCATTTCCTCGGGGCTCCCGTGCCGGTGCGGTGGGAGCTCTTCCCAGAAAGTGACGGAGCGTTCCTCGGCGTGGACGGGCTGGTCGATGGGCAGGGGGCGCACGGCCGGCACGTGGTGGGTGGCGAGCCAGCGGGTGACGGCGACTTCCCGGGCTGCGGCCTGGTGCTGGCCGGGGCGGGCGATGCGGGCGACGACGGCGTTCGGTAGCCGCCACAGGTCGTTCTCGGCGAGGCGGATGGGGGTGGCACCCTGGCTGTCGAGGTCCGCGGTGGCGCAGGCGGCCTCGAGGATGCGGCGGGATGCCTGTTCTCGTGGGGTGATCACGCCAGCGCCGTGGTGATGCGGTGGCGCAGCTCGGTCACGTCCGGCTGCTTGCTGTGGTGGCTGGAGTGCTGGAGGAGTTCCCGCAGGTCCTGGGCCGCGCGGCGGGAGCGCAGACGGCCGACTTCGTCCAGGGCCCGGTTGGCGATAGCGACGGCTTCTTGCGGATCGCCCGTGATCATGGTGAGGGAGGAGAGCTTGGTGCGGGAGAAGGCGCGGCTTCGGGCAAAGCCGGGGGCGTGGCCGTTGATGGCGGTCCTGAGCCGTTCGACGGCCGGCCTCGGGGTGTGCAGGCCCTTGAGTGCAAGGTCGTAGAGGGCGTGGCCGGTGTCGCCGTGGTGCTGGGCGTTGTCGTAGAAGGCCATCCAGGGCGAGTCCTGGCCGGGTTTGGACTTGGAGAAGACGGTGTCGGAGCGGCCGATGGCAGCCAGCGCCTCGTCCCGCCTTCCCATGCGGGCCAGGGCCCGGGCTCGGGCGTTGTGCAGGGTGGCTTGCTCGCGGTAGGTGAGCCGGTCGGCGCGCACGAGTCCGTTCTCGGCGTAGGTCAGCCCCGCGTCGGGCGACCCGGTCCAGATCTCCTGTCGTGCACGCCAGTTGAGGGAGGCGGCTCGGAGGTGCCAGTCGTCGCCTTCCTCCGCGCAGACTGTTCCGAAGGCCAGGAGGCGGCGTGCGTCGTCGTGGGCGTGCGCGTCGAACGCGGAGGCTCCCATGACGATGGACAGCCGGCCGACAGCAGAGAAGAGGTCGGCTCGGAGCGCGTCGGGGCAGGGGACGTCCAGGAGGTTTGTAGCCCACTGGAGTTCGCCGATCGACGCTTCCCGGACGATGCCTCCTCCGCCGTACAGGTTGTCCCATTTAGCGAGGGCGGCCGACGCTTCGCGTACCTGCGCGATGTCCTCGCGGCGCACGGAGCTGGGGAGGGGGGTTCGTCCGGGGGCAGGGATGAGGTCGGACCATGAACCGGCGGTCAGGGCGGCTATTCCTCCGACGGCCAGGAGGTTGCGACGTAGCACGGGGGGCAGGCTCCGATCCAGCTGTGCGGGCGGGTCGGGAACTAGCATGCCCGCTTCCGGCTTTCGCCGATCGGTGGCTTTTGGCTGCACGGCCTCGCTGTCCGCATCAGCTGTCTGCCGGTTGTCCGCATCAGCGCGGTCCCGGGCGTCCGCCTCCTCCACTCTGCGCCAGAGCCTGACCAGGGCCCCGCCGGCACCCAGCGCGTCGTCCAGAGGGGCCACGAGGGCACGCGGGCACTTTCGGTCGGCCTTCTCGATCTTCCCGATCAGGTCACCGCTGACCCCGACCTTTGCACCGAGGGCGGGCAGCTTGAGGTCCCGGACGCGGCGCCAGTTGCGGACTTCGACGCCGAACCAGTGGTGCATCGACAGGGAGTCGTCTAACTCCTTGGAGCGTTGCGGCACGGTCTTCCCCTCCTCGGAGCTGATGCGGACAGGTCTACCACCGCAGAACTGTCCGCATCAGAGGGCTGATCCAGGTGATGTACGCCCCGGGCGCGCACGCTTCCGGAGCCGCCTGCCGGCGCGGCGTACCGGCGGCCGGTTCGGCCGCCCAGCCGTCCGGCCCGGCCCCTGCAGGAGGCGCCGGGCCGGAGGAGTACCGAGGCTAGTGGCCGCTGGGGGCGATCTCGCTGCCCTTCACCGCGTCCGTAAAGGCCGTCCAGGCCGGTCCGGTGCAGTCCAGATGTGCCGCGGTCGGCCTTTTGGAGTCCCGGATCTTGACCCCACCGGCGGCCGGGAAGGCGGTCTCGACGCAGTCTTGGTTGGGCACGGAGCTGTAGCTGCTCTTGAACCAGTGGAGTTCGTTGGTCACGTCTGTTCCTCGCTAGTTCCTACGGTGCATCTTGCTGGCTTCGGCGATGAGGTCCGCCGAAGGTCCTGGTCCGAGGGCGACTTCGCTCAGGTGGGCAAACGCCTCGGCACACTTCTTTCGCTCATGCGGCTGCTCCAGGAACAGGGCGCCGCTGACCTGTTCGCTGTAGATGACATCCAGGGCCGGATCAGCGCCGCCCAGTATGAGGAAGCTGCTGTTCGCCGCGCTGAACCCGCCGGATGCCAGCGGAAGGACTTGGAGGGTGAAGTTCGGGGCGGCGGCCCGCTCCAGCAGGAGGTCGAGCTGCTCACTGATCACAGCGGGACCGCCGACGGCGCGCAGGAGCACCGACTCGTCCAGGATCACGTGATAGGCGGGTGCCTCGGGCTTGATCAGCAGTTCTTGGCGCTTGCGTCGGACGTTGAGGTACCGCTGGTTGGTCGGGGCGTCCAGCTGCTGGCCGGGTGGGACGGCGATGGCCTCCCCGTAGGCGCGGGTCTGGAGAAGTCCGGGAACGAACACGGCCTGGTACTGCCGGATGCGCGTCGCCTCGTTCTCCAAGGCGATCAGCAGGCGCATCTTGTCGTCGAGAGGGTCTTCCTTGGAGATCCACCAGGCGCCCGCGTTGCTGGAGGCTTTCGCCAGGGCCACCAGGGCCTCGCGTTCCTCGTCGGATGCCTGGTAGGCCCGGCAAAGGGCTTCTACCTGGTTCCACTTGATCTCGCCCGTCCCGCGCTCGTAGCGGCTGACGGTGGCCTTGGAGACGCCCGCTCGTTCACCGGCTTCCTCGGCTGTGAGCCCGCACCCATCGCGTAGATCCTTCAGGCGAAAGCCGACCTGGCGTCGGCGTGTGGTCGGCCCCTCGGCCATCGTGCCCCTCCGTGCCTCGTGTTGATGTTGTTCGGCGCGGTGCTCTCTCATGAGGAAGTTACAGGCCCTGCGACCTGCCAGTGGCCTCCCTCGGCGTATACCCGAGCCGCCCATGCGGACACTTCCACGGTGAGCGTTACATGAGAAGCGAACCCGCTGCCATACTCCAACGCCTCAGACCGCCAAGGTCGTTGAACATCTACGGCTCCGCGCTTCCCCGCTTGCGCTCCCCACCCCCAGGAAAAGGGTGATGCCGCCATGCCCACATCAAGAGTATGCGCACCGGACAAACCGCTGCTCCAGTTGTTCAGGAAGCCCTCTCCCGGGCCCTGCCCTGCATCGATCGACCTGGCGAGCAAAAGGCCGACGGAGGCCATCGTGCGCGCGGCGGCCTGCAAGGAGCAGTCGGCCTTGGAAGCGTTCTCCCCCACCGCGACGGACGGCAGCGCGGCGCTTGAGTCAAGCGGCCATCTCAGCGCGCAGCCTATGCAGATGCCCCGCCGCCGTCACCGCGACGTCCGGCAGCTGCTGTCCAGCGGTTCGGATGACGCGTTGGAGCTGGTGCGGCAGCCGTTGCGCCGCTCCCTCCGCTGTGGCCTGCGTCAGGGGCTGCTCGGCTCCGGTCCGGTCGCCGCCAAGGAGTCGCACGTGGCCGACGGTGACCAGCTCGATCACGCGCCACTGGGGCGCCACGGGCGTGGTGAGCACCGGCGTGATGTCGATCAGCCTTATGGCATCCCTGATCCGGCCGGTCGTGACGAGTCCCCGGACCTTGACCTCGTGCAAGGCAAAGGGGTTGAACAGGCTCGTGTGCTGGACACCGTCGTCGAGCAGGTGCCCGCACTCCTCGACGACCGTGTCGAAGAGGTGATCGTCGCCGAGCGCGCCGGCCGCGCGGGCGAGGAGCGGCAGGACAGCTGCGCGTGCATCGCGGTCGGGCGCGAGGGCTGCCGCGCGGGTCAGGCGGGTGACGGCGGCGCCCCTGAGTCCGGCCTTCCTGAGTTCGTTGCCGTGCATCCGCAGGGCGTACGAGCGGAAGCCGGGGTCGCCAAAGTAGTCGGCGATGGGCAGGCTCTTAGCGGTCCAGTGGGCGGCGGTGGCCAGGCGTTCCTCGGGCAGGATATTGCCGAGGGCGACGCCGAGGCCGACGCGGGCGCGGGCCAGGAGGTGCAGGCCGTCGCGTTCGGCGTATCCGTCGTCGACGCGGGCTTCGAGGCGGGCGACCAGGGGCCAGAGTTCTTCGACGGCTTCGGAGGCGTGGCCGGACTGGCGGGCGATCTCGGCGAGGCGGACGGTGGACTCGCCGAACTGGATCACGGCCTGGTGGTCGAGGTCGGCTGCGTCGGTGATGCCGAGGACGTGCGGGGGCAGGCGCAGGGTGGTGGCGATGCGGCGCAGGGAGCCGACGTCGTCGATGGTGCGCTTCCCCGTTTCGAGGGCGGAGATGTAGGTCTTGTCGTAGCCGAGCTGGTCGCCGAGGGTGGTCTGGTTCTGGCCGTGGACGTGGCGGTGGAAGCGCAAGATGGCTCCCAGGTCACGGCGCGCGAGGACGGTCTCCGCCTGCGGGGTGGCCCAGCGCCACAGGGCATGGCGTGTGACGGAGGCGGGGGAACTGCCCGCAGGCATGCGTCACGTCCGTTCGTACGCGGTCGGCTCGCCCAGGCGGGCGTGCCAGACGGCGATGGAATGTTTGTACCCGTCGGGCATCGTCAGGCCCGGCACCTGATCGGCGCCGAAGAGCCCGATCTTCTTGTGCTCGTGGCTGAGGACGGGCTCACTGTCCGGGGTCAGGACGGTGCAGCCGTAGGTGATGATCACGACGCGGCGGCCGGGCATCGGCTCGTAGATCCACACGTCCAGCAGGTCAGCGGCCGTGACGGTGACCTGCCACCCGGTCTCCTCGGCGACCTCCCGCTCGAGTGCCGCCTCCGGGCTCGGGTCGCCGGGTTCCAGCCGGCCGCCCGGCAGTTCCCACTCATCGCGTTCGTTGCGGAGCAGCAGGGCCCGGCCCTGCGAGTCCAGGGCGACGCCCTTGATGGAGACGGGCCAGGTCGGCGGCACGTAGGTCATGCGATTCCTCGCGGTTCTGGGTGCGGCTGGGCCGCTCGGACCGTAGCACGCACCGCCCCCTCCAGGGCCCGGGAGAGCGGGGGTGGCAGGTCGACAATCTGTCGCTTTACCGGCCCGGCCCAGGTCCCCAGAGTGATCCCCACCGGACCTACCTCTCACGGGAGTTCGCCGATGAGCGCCACGTCCCCCGCGACGGATCTGTTCGCCCGCCACTACGTGGACTTTCAACTCCCCGGGGCGGTAGAGACGGTAGCCGGACGGTTGAGCGCGGCAGGTCTGGTCACCGTCGACAGGTTGACCACGCGCAGTCGCGTGCTGGGGTTCGCCACCCAGGTCATGCGCCTCGTGCACCACCGCGACAGCGGGGCGGACGGGCTGACCGCGATCTACAACACCGGCCGGCACGACGAGCGCCCCGGCTTCGCCGGGCTCACCAACGGTGAGCTGGCCTTGCACACCGAGGGGGCGGCGTTGAAGACCCCGCCCCGCCTGATGCTGATGGTGTGCACCCAGCCCGCGCCCGAGGGCGGACATTCCCTCCTGGTGGACGGGCGCACCGTCCACGCTGAGCTTGAGCAGCGGTGCCCGGACGCGGTGGCCGTTCTTTCCGGTCCGCGCGCGGGGTTCTTCGGCCCGAGTACCGGGATCTTCGCCCCCGTGTTCGCCCGGCACGAAGGCGGCCGTGTCGCGGTGCGCTACCGGCAGAACGGTCTCGTCCGCTGGAGCCCTCTGGCGCAGATGCACCTGCATGGCTTCTGGATGGCGGCCAAGCGAAGCCAGCAGATGCTCACGTTGCGGGCCGGTCAGGGATATCTCCTCGACAACCACCGGTGGCTCCACGGCCGCACCAGCTTCGACGGCGCACGGCGCTGCTACCGGGCCTTGGGCAACCCGCACGAACCCGCCCCTCCCGGCTTCCTCCCCAGAAGCATGGGCGGGGGTGCGGCATGAGCGTCGCGACCGCCCCGCAAACCTCCACGGTCCAGGCGTCCCAGGCAGTTCCCGCGCTGCGGAAACGCCCCCGGCTCCAGGCCGAGCACCTGCAGGCGATGGGCGTGCCCCGGCAACGGGAAGCGGTCAGCGAAGCCCGCCGCACCGTACGGCGGCTGCTGCTCAGGTGGGGAGTAAGCGCGGAGCAGGCGTTCGAGGCGGAGCTGTTCGCCGCCGAGCTGCTGACCAACGCCTACCGCCACAGCCGTGCCGATACCCCAGGGACGGAGATCGGGCTGTGTATCGCCGAGGGCGGCGGGGCAATTCTGATCGAGGTCGAAGACCCCGGAGGAGAAGGCAGGCCAGCCGCCCGGCGGCAGACCGACGAGGGGGCTGAGCGGGGCCGCGGGCTGGACCTGGTGGAGAACCTCGGCCGCTGGGGCTACCGCACCCTGCCCGACGGCCACCTCTCCACCTGGGCCTACGTACGCCCCGCGGCCCAAGGACACACACGGTGAGCGCCTACCGGAATCCGGCCGACGAAGCCCCGCTCATGCCCCCCGCGCCTCCACCGACACGCGCCTTCGCCGGTGCTCCTGGGAGGCGGCAGCCGACGGGGCGGCAGGCCGGAAGACCCTGCCGTGGCGTACACCGCATGGCCGGTCCGAGGCGGGCAGCCCGCGTCCCGAGAGGTGCCGTGCTTGTGCTGGTGGTCATCGCGCCCACGGGGTGGGTGGTGGCCCGCATCGCTCCTCTCCTGCTGTGAGCAGCAGATCCTGATCCGGCCCCTGGCGGCCGCCCCCGAGGGGCCCACGCACCGCCGCGCCCTGCTTGACCGCTTCTTCGTTCTGCCGTGCCCCGAAGGACACCCGCATGAGGACCGAAACCCGCACGCCCCTCCGCCTGGATCTCCTGATCACGCTGTGCCGCCTGCACCGCGAGGGCGTCGCCGCCCGCATCACGCGGGACCTGGTGCCCACACGGGCAGAGCTGCTGGAGATAGTGCAATGGGAGAGCCGCGCCGCGCGGGAGCTGGAACTGATGCTCGACACCCACGGCTGGCCGGGGCCCGCTCTGGTGGGTGAGGTCGGGGCGGAGGCCGCCTGGTGGGTGGCCCTGCTGTGCGACCGGCAGTCGGTATTTCAGCAGAAGGCCCACGCTCTGCTGCTGGAGTCGGTGGACCGTGAGGATGCCCCGGCCCGGCACCTGGCCTATTTCACGGACCGGCAGCTGATGCACGACGGCGGCAAGCCACAGCTGTACGGCACCCAGTACATCCTCGGCGCCGACGGGGCGCTCACCCGGCACCCCGTCGCCGATCCGGGGCTGCTCGGGCTGCGCCGTCACCGGGTGGGCCTGCCCAAATTGTGCGAGGCCCGGCCGGCGGACCTGCGCCTGGTGGCCTTCACCCGCGGCCCGCTCGCGGCCGCGTGCCTGACCCCCACCCGGTAACCCCCACCACCCTCTGTGGCGCGCCTGCCCTCCAGAGGCCCCCGGCGCTGGTTCGACCCCTGCGCATTCTCGAAAGGACGTTCATGAGCAGCCCCATGCGCTCCATTACCTCCTCCCCTGCACGGCCCCGTTTACCTGTCCGCCAGGCGGGGGCCGTGGCCCATGAGCTGGTCGTTTCTGACCCGGCCCGCTGGCAGGTCACCGACGGCCACACCGTCGCAGCCGCCCCCGGGCAGGGGGTGGACCATGCCCGGCTGGTCACCTACAACACCCTCACCGGCGGCATCGACTCCGACGGCGGCGAGTGGCGGCGACAGCAGCAGATCAAGTTCCTGGACGCGGACGTGATCGCGTTGCAGGAGCTGCGCGGCTGGGACGAGGGCGGCTGGTGGCGGCTGTGGCAGGCGGCCAACGCGCTGGGCACGGTGCCGCTGCCGCCGGTGCTCTCCCGGCACGGGCGGGGCAATCACCTCGCCCTGCTCTACCGGCCGGCCACCGTACGGGTCGACGACTACGAACCCGACGCGGCACGCGGCGCCTTCTATCACGGACTCGGTCGCGCCCGGCTCGCCATCCGGGAACAGCCGCTGCTGACCGTGCTGTTCACGCACCTGTCCTTCCTCGGCGGAGCCGAACGGTATGCGGAAGCGAAATGGCTGGCCGGCTATGGCGACACGCACGAGGGTGAGCCGCAGCGGGTGGTGCTGGCCGGGGACCTGAACACCATCGGCGTCCATGACCCCGAGCCGCAATGGCGGCGGATCCCGGCCCACCTCCGCTCGCGCCACTGCCACCTCACCGCAGGCGGCGAGTTCGGCGACACCGACCGGCGGGCCATCCAGCTGCTGACCACGGCCGGATTCCACGACCCGTTCGACATCCTCGGCGAGAAACCGCCCCGCACCGTGGGCTACTGGAGCCCGGCGGAGGCCGTCGATCACCGCTCCGACTTCATCCTGGCCAACTGGCACGTCGTGGACCACATCGCCGCAGCCACCGTCCACGACACCGAGACGACGCGGGCCCTGTCCGATCACCTGCCCGTCGTCCTCGACCTCGCGCCCTGAACCCCACACCCACCCTTCCCCAGGAGACCCCCATGCCCCGCCGCCTGCGCATCGGCGCTCGTTCCTCCCCGATGGCCCAAGCCCAGGCCGAGCAAGTACGAGCCGCGCTCGCCACCCACCACCCCGGCATCACCACCGAGATCGTCCTCCACGAGCCGGCCGGGGTGACGACAGTCCAAAAGGGCACGGCCGTCAGCGCCGTCGAGCACGCCCTGCTCAAGGGCGACTGCGATGTGGCCGTGCGCTGTATGAAGGACGTGCCCGGTGTGCCCCTGACTCCCATGAGCGCCCGGTTCGCCGCCTACCTGCCGCGCGGAGACCGCCGGGATGCCCTCGTCCACCGGGCCGGGCTTCCCCTGGACCGGCTGCCGGACGGTACCCGCATCGGCACCTCCTCGGTCCGGCGCGCCGCTCACCTGGCTCGCAGCCACCCCCGTCTGAGGGTCGAGTCGCTCCGCGGCGGTCTCGATGCCCGACTGGCCGCGATGGAGGCCGGTGTTGTCGATGGTCTGATCGTCTCGGTATGTGCTCTGGACCGGGCGGGGCAACGGCGGCAGGCGGCGGAGGTGCTGGGCGTCGAGCGGATGTGCCCGCCCTTGGGGGCCGCCGTGGTGGGCTTGCAGTGCCGCGACGACGACGCCACGACCATCGGTCTCCTGGCGTCGCTCGATGATGACCGCACGCGCCGGGAGGTCACCGCCGAGCGTGTCTTACTGCGCGTACTCAAGGGCCGCTGCGAGGCCCCGGCCGCCGGGCACTGCACCACCCGGCCCGATGGCCGGCTGTCCCTGCGCGGCACCGTGTTCGCCGCCGACGGCAGCCGCTTCCTCCACTCCCACCACATCGGCACCGACCCCGCCGCCCTGGGAACCCACGTCGCCCACGAACTGCTGAGCAGCGGCGCCCGCGACCTCCTACCCGCCCACGTCCACGCCCCGGCCCTGTAGAGCAACCACCCGCCTGGGCCTCTTACCCGCTGCATCCGGAAAGGCGACCCCATGTCTCCTGCTCCCCCCAGCACGCCGACCTCGTCCGCTGCGTCCTCCTACGGCTTTGTTCTCGCCCCTCTTGTGCCCGCCCCCGAGTACCAGGCATTGGTCGCCTCGGATTTCCTCAACCCTCACCTGCTGACCGCGCTCACCTTGATCGCCGTTGGCCGCACGAGGAAGCAGGCAGCCGAGGCCATGGGGATCAAGCAGACGACGCTGACGTCCTACTTCGCGACCGCCGCCACCACGCTCGGCTGCGCACCACGAATGCCTCTCCTGGTCCACCGCGCCTACGGCCACCCGGCGTTCCCCACGCCCGCAAGAGTCAGCGCCCCCGCGCCGGTGCTCGTCCCGAACGAGTGGATGGTCCTCCTCGCCCACACCGGCGGCATCACCCTCCAGCACCTGAGCGGCTCCCGGATGCTCTCCCTGGACAGCCTCACCCGCATCAACCGCAGCCTGATGGCCAAGCTGAAAGCCGAGACCCCCGCCCACAGCGTGCGCCGGGCCTGGCAGTACGCCCTGCTGCCCGGGACCGACAGCCCAACCGCTTCCACCACCCGGCCGGGCGCGGGCGGGCAGGCGTCATGACCTGCCCGGACCCGGTCACCGTTGTCGTGGCCGTGCGCGGCACCCCCCAGGAACTGCCCGGGCTCTTCGCGCATCTGGCGGTTCAGACCTATCTCGGTGAGATCGATGTCGTCGTGGTGGACCACGGGCCCCGCCCGGTCATCGACGCCACGGCGCTGCGGAGGTGGTGGGTGCCGACGCGGGTAGTGCACGAGCCCCGGCCGGGCCTCCCGCACGCCCACAACACGGGCATCGAGGCCGCCACCGGCCGCTGGATCCTCATCACCAGCCCGGACGCCATGCCGGCCCCCGACTGGGTCCGCGCCATGGTCAGCGCCCTGACCCACAGCGGAGCGAGCCTGGCCGGCGGCCGAGTCCTTCCCCAGTTCACCGCCGCCCGCCCCCCGGCCCTACCGCCTGACGTGCTGTCCCTGTTCATGCCGACGCACTGGCCACAGACCCCGTGTGAGCTGGAGTCTCCCTATGAGCTGTCGGGCTGCAACCTCGGCATGCCCCGAGCCGAAGAGCTGAGGTTCGACCACCAGCCTGCGACGCGCGGACCGCGCCACCCCCGCCACGGGGCGCGCGAGCTGGCCCTACGAGTCCAGAAGGATGGGCGGCTGGCGACCGTGGTGCCAGGAGCGGTGGTGTACCGGAACATCCGGCCCCAGGACCTGACCATGAGGGCCCTGTGGAAGCGCGCCCGGTGGCATCAGGTGCCGGTCAGCCGTGTTCTGCGCCCTCACCCGCACAACCCCGCTGGGCTCCGGGCCCGTCTGGGGTGTGGCCGGTGAACGAACTTCTCTTCGGCACCGCTGACACCCTCATCGACCTGCTCGGCGGGCCCGGCAACGTCCTCGCCGTCACCTACACCCTCGGGGACCGGTGCGTGAAGGTCGCCGTCGCTCATCCTGACGCCGCGCGGCCCGCCGAACTCGGCGCCCACCCCGCCGTCCGGGACGCGACCATGAGCGCCTGCGGCATCGACCTTGATGTCGGCCCACGCAACTGCCCGGCGTTCGCCCTGACTTTGCTCGCCTCAGCCAACATCCTGCCGGAGCTCACATGAATGCCTCGCCCACCCTCTGGACCGCGATATCGCTCGACCCGTACGGGGTCCCGGCCGAACCGAGGAACAGCGACGGGGGACACCAGCCGTCCCTGGCCAGTGTCCACCGCGCCCGGTGCGGTGAGGAGTGGGAAGCGATCAGAGTCCTCGCCGCCGACGGCAAGCAGGCGCTCGCCCAACTCGGCTGAAACAGCGGCCCCATTGTGGCCAGCGTCTACCACGGCAGCTGGACGTTCCTCATCGACATGAAGCCCGCGCTGGCATGGAACCTGCGCGGCGTGCGCCGACTCCGCAGAGGCACCGTGATCGAGCTGCCCCTGCCCGGCGCCCGCGCCGGCGGCCGGGACGTCCGGTGGGTCGTCCCGCCCGGCGGGATGACGGACCCCACGCTGCTCCACCAGGCCCTCTCCGGGGAGACCTCCACGCCACAGGCCACGGGCGGGAAGGCACGAACCAGCGCCCCGGGCAACGGTGGCCACCGTCAGGGAGCGCAGGCCGGATCCTCTCGCCAGCGGCAGCCCCGGGAAGGCGCCGGGCCATGAGCATGCCCGGCGGGCCCGTCACCCGGCCAGATGCAAAGGCACCGCGCCAGTTGCCCGGAAGCCCCAGGGCGGCCCGTGGCGGCTGGCCGTTTCCGTCCGCAACGCAACTCCCGGAACGGGTGAGCGGCCACGGCCGAGTGAATCGCACACAGCCCGCCCGAGCTCCCGCCCCGCGATCACAGACCCATTGACACCGACCCGAACTTACGCGCGACGAAACGCCCCCGGGAGCCCGTGACCGACTCCGTTCAGGGGCCGTTTCCCCGATCACTCGTCCGATCCCCGCGTCAACGAGGAGGCGAAGTGCATCACCACCACAACGGCCATACGACCACCAAGAGGGTGCCCTTGCTGTTCGAACGCCAGCCGCTCACCGCCCCCGCCGCACCCCCCACAGCAGGAGGCGCCGCATGAAGCTGAAACCCAAAGCCACCCCCGCCGATTCGGAGGGATCGGAGTCGGAGCGGCTGCTGTTCGGCGGCCCGCTGCTGTATGACGCACGGTGGGCCGATCACCGGGACGCTTACTTCCGGATGTCGCTGTGGGCGATGGCCCTTCAGCTGCCCCACCTGGTGGCATTCACCGTGCGCCTTGCCTGGCGCGCCGACCGCCGCGCGATGTGGACGGTCGGCGGCGGCGAGCTGACCCGCGGCGTCAGTCAGGCCGTCGGCCTGATCGCGATCAACAGCGTTCTGGCCACAGTCCTGGCCAGTGGCACCATCGAGCACCGGGTGCAGGACGCGATCCCCGCCATGATCGGCGTGGCCATCACCGGCATCCTCGGCGCCCTTGCCACAGCTGCCTCCACGGCAGGCACGGGACGGCTGGAGCCGAAGGTCGAGCGCGTTGCGACCGAGATGTACCTCACCCACGTCGTTCAGGTCGAGCTGTCGGCCGTCGAGGACGCGGAGTTCAACCGGCTGATGGACAGCGCCAAGATCGGCGCCAGCGAAGCGCGCCGTATGGTCAGCTCCTGCACCGGGGTCGTCGGCTCCCTGGTGAGTTTCGTGGCCGCCGCCGGAGTCCTCACCGTGCTCCACCCCGCACTGCTGCCTCTCCTGGTGTTGATGACCCTTCCGCGTTCGTGGGCGTCCCTGCGGAACTCGCGGGCCCGGTACGCCAGCTACCAGCAGTGGATGCAGCACTCGCGGGCCGGGCGCCTGCTGAGCCAGTCCCTGATGCAGACGGGCCCTGCCCCGGAGATCCGCGTCCATGGTGTCGGCCCGTTTCTGCTCCATCACTTCCGGGGCATGTCGGAGGCGTACGAGAAGGAGCAGTCCCGCCTCGCCACCAGCCGCGCCCGTGTCCGCCTGGCCGCTTCCGCCCTGACCGGCATCGCCGCCGCCCTCACCTACATCGCCCTCGGCACGCTGCTGGCCACGGGCCTGATGGCCCTGTCCGTCGCTGGGACCGCTGTGCTGGCCATCCGCACCGGCGGGCAGAGCCTGGCGACCCTGGTTCTCCAGGTCAACAACCTCTACGAGCAGGCGTGCTACGTCCAAGACCTCCAGCGCCTCTTCCAGGAAGCAGCCCTTCGAGCGATCCCCGTCGGGGGCGCACCCGTACCCGACGACCTCACGCTGATCCGCTTCGAGAACGTCACCTTCCACTACCCCGAAGACAGCGACACCGACGACGAACCAGAGAACGCTGACGCTCCCACGACGGACCGGCCCGCGCTGAAGGACGTCACCCTCGATATCCCTCTGGGCAAGATCGTGGCGCTGGTCGGCGAGAACGGCTCCGGCAAGACCACCGTCTCCAAGCTGCTGGCCGGCCTCTATCACCCGGACGACGGCACCATCCGCTGGAGCGGCACCGACGCCCGCGAGCTGGACCGCGCCCGCCTGTGGGACGAGATCGCCATCGTCAGCCAGGACTTTCACCGGTGGCCGTTCACCTGCCGCATGAACATCACCATCGGCCGACCCGAGCGGCCACTGGAGGAGCAGGCTCTGGAGCAAGCCGCCGCCTACGCGGGAGCCGACAAGGTCGCCACCGAACTCCCCCGGGGCTGGGACACCCTGCTGAACAAGGGCTACAAGGGCGGCCGACAGCTGTCGGGAGGCCAATGGCAGAAGCTCGGTATCGCTCGCGCCCGCTACCGCGACGCCCGGATCCTCATCGTCGACGAACCCACCTCCGCCCTCGACGCGAAGGCCGAACTGGAAGTCTTCGACCAGATCCGCAAGCTTGCCGACGGCGGCCAGACCGTCATTCTGATCACCCACCGCCTCGCCTCCGTACGGCACGCCGACCTCATCCACGTCCTCGACAAGGGCGAGTTGGTCGAGTCCGGCACCTTCGAAGAACTCCTCGCCCCGTCGGCGGCCGGGGCGTTTCGTGAGCTGTATGAGATGCAGCGTGCCCAGTTCCAGGACGCCGCCCTGCCCTCCCCCCGCCAGCCGGCGGACGCGGAGGAAGGGAGCGCCATCCGGTGAGTAGCGCCCCGTCGGGAAAGAGCCTGTGGCGGCATCGGGACTTCGCCCGGTACTTCGGCGCGAACGCGGTCGACCTCGTGGGCAGCGGCGTCTCCTCGGTGGCCTTGCCGCTGATCGCCGTGGTCTCGCTGCACGCCTCGGTGTGGCAGGTGTCCCTCCTGGCGTTCGCCGAGCGGCTGCCGCCGCTGCTGTTCGCTCTTCCCGCCGGGGCCCTGGCCGACCGCCACCGCAAACGCCCGACCATGATCGGCGCGCCTCTGCTCTCCTGTGCGGCCCTGGCTGTCATCCCGCTGGCCGATGCCGCCGACCATCTATCGCTGGAACTGCTGTACGCGGTGGCTCTGGTTAATTCCACGGCCCTCGTGTTCGGCTCCACCGCCCGCATCAGCTACCTGCCTTCTCTGCTGCCTCGCCACCGGCTGCTGGAGGCGAACGCGAAAGCCGGTGCCGTCAGCTCCTTGGCCGACAGCGCCGGGGCCCAGCTCGGCGGCGCTGTCGTCGCCGTCCTCGGCCCGGCCCGCGCCGTCTACCTCGACGTCGCCTCCTATCTCGCCTGCGCCCTCCTCCTCGGCAGCATCCGCACACCCGAACCCGCGCCGGACCGGCCCGCGCAGACGACCATGCGGCACGAGATGAAGGAGGGCGTGGTGTACGTGGTGCGCCACCCCACGATCCGGCCGCTGCTGCTGACCGGCTCCGCCTTCACCGCCGTCTTCGCCGTGCTCACCACGATCTGGTCGGTCTACCTGCTGCGCGACCTGCACTATTCGGCGACCACGCTGGGCACCCTGCTGAGCGTGGCCGCGCTCGGCGGCGTCGCCGGCGCGCTCGTCGTCCGCCCGCTCGTGGCCCGATACGGCCCGGCCCGGGTCATGCTCACCGCCCTGGCCATCCTCCCCTTCACCGAACTACCGATCCTGATCGTCGAGCCCGGCCGACCCGGGCAAGTGGCCGTCGCTGCGGGCCTGTTCGTCCAGCTGGCGGCTGCCACCGCGCAGGGCTCCACCCAGCGCAGCATCCGCCAGGCCGTGTGCGAGCCGGGCATGCAGGGCCGGATGCTGGCCACCGGGCAGTGGATCACCTATGGCACCCGACCGCTCGCCGCCCTCGCCGCCGGGGCGGCCGGCACCTGGATCGGTGTGTGGAACACCCTCGCCCTCGGCACCGCCGCCCTCATCATCCCGTTCGTCGTGCTCTTCGCCTCCTCGATCCGGACCATGCACCACGTTCCCGACACAGCCCCCGTCTCTCACCCCCGCCCGGAAGGGGAACCGGCGTGACCACCGACGAGATCGACAACCCAGCCGCCTACTGGGGGAGATTGTGGGCATCCGGCCGACGCTACAGCCCGCTCACCGACGCCGAAACCGCGCTCCTGGCCCAGTACACGGGTCCTGGCCGTGGGCGCCTCGCGCTGGACATCGGGTGCGGCGACGGCGCGCTGACCCATCACCTCGCCGGCCTCGGCTACGAGGTCACGGGCTTGGACTGCACGCCGGTCGCCCCCGCTCTCGCCGAGCCGACCGCCGGGCCGGTGCAGTACTGCTGCGCGGACATCGAGGCCACGCAGCCGCCGCCCCTGCCGCAGCGCGCCTTCGCCCTGATCACCGCCCGTCTGCTCTTCGCGTTCATCAAGGACAAACCGTCCTTCCTCGACCGCGTGCGCAGCCTCCTGGACTCCGGCGGCGTCTTCTGGGTGGTCACCCCCATGGCCGACCGCCTTCCCCCCGAGCACGCATCGATTGGGATCACGGGCCTGGACGAGGAGTTGTTGACCAGGCGGTGGGGCACGGTCCGCGCCACGGACCTGGGGACGCTGCGCTGCTACGCCCTCCGGGCCTGGAGCGCCGACGACACGGAGACAAGGGGACACCGATGAGCGACACGGCCGATCGCCAGGTGTGGACGGACTTCGGGCGCTATCACCTCGATCGCGGAACCAACCCGCCCGAACCCCAGCGCGCCAACTGGACGTTCTGGGACGGAGGGCCCGGTGACGAAGTGCTCGGCGACCTGGCCGGCCGCCGGGTCCTCGACATCGGCAGCGGCACCGGCCGCTATGCCGTGCACCTCGCCCGCGCCTACGGCGCGGTCATCGACGCGGTCGACGGCTCCCCCACCCAGCACCAGCGGGCACTCGACCGTTACAGCAAGGACGAGCCGGGCGTTCGTTTCATCCTGGCCGACATCCTCGAGCACCTCCGCCTAGAGACAGAGCCGTACGACGTCGCGTACGCCATGCACTCCTTCGGCTTCGTCGACCCCCACCAGCTCCTGCCGGCGCTCGCGCCCCGGATCCGGCCCGGCGGACGCCTGGTCTTCTCCGTGCTGCACACCAACCGGGACGGCCTCGGCCCGTCCTCGACCGTCCACCCACGCCCCGAAGGCGTGCGTCTGGGCGATGACGGCATGCTGACGACCTCAATGTGGGTGCTCACCCCGGCCCTGTGGGAGGACCTACTGGTGGAGGCCGGGTTCCTCATCAAGGACGTCACTGTTCTGCCGTCGCCCACGGATGACGACCCGGTGACCTGCCAGCTCATCACCGCCCGCCGGTGCGCACGGGTGACCAGCCGACCGCGCACGACGGCCCCGCCCGTCGCCCAGACCGCTCTGGGGGTGTGCGTGATCGTCACCGATGCCGAGGAGCGGGTTCTTCTGGGTCTGCACCGGTCCGGGGTGTGGGAGTGCCCCGGCGGGAAGGTCGAGCCCGGGGAGTCCCTTGAGGAGACCGCGGTCCGTGAGCTGCGCGAGGAGACGTCGCTGTCCGCTCAGACGGACAACGTGGAGGTGATCGCGCTGCTGCTCGACGAGGTCGGCGGCACCAACCGGGCGACCGCCGTCGCAGTGGTCGCCGTGCACGCGGGGAGCCCGACGGCAGTGGAGCCAGAGCTGGTGAGCCGGTTGGGAGTGGGCGAGGACGGACGCGCTGCCGGATCCGCTCTTCGTGCCGTCCGCGCAGGCGCTGCGCGCATGGCGGTCCGATCTCCCCATTGACCACCCGCCGGTCCACCAGTACCCCGTCACTCTGCCTTCACCGGACAGGGGAGAAGGACGTGGCCCGTGATGACGCCTGCCCCTGGCACCCTGAACAGCGGGGCACCGTCTAGTCGGTCAGCAGCACGCTGTCCTCGTGAAGCTCTGCCCATACGTCGGGAGACCCGTTCACCGCACGGCTGTCGGAGATTGCGAGCCCGGCCTGGTCACAGGCGTAGGCCAGCTTGCTCGCGTTCCATAGCCGTTCTTCGGCGTCCCACAGCCAAAAGCGATGGGTCCAAAAGCCTTCAGGGGATTGCTCATCTGGTGGCAGACCTATTTCCTCTCTGCGCCGGACCTGACCGTCCGTGGCGAGCGTGCCGAAGGTGCCGCCCTTGGGGTTGAAGTAGACGCCGTACGCCCGTCCCCCGCCAGTCGTCACGGCGGTCAGACAGGAATCGGTGCTCAATCCATAGAAGGTGGGCTGAAGGAGTACGCAACCGCCCGGCACCGCGGTCACCCCGACGACCCGACTGCTGTGATCCCAGTCGTCAAAGGGGTCGTATTCCTCCGAACCGGTCGGGTACGGGTCGGCTTCGAGTCGGCGGATCGCCTCCGTCGCATCCACTCCGGAGACGAAGGCCACCGAGATCCCCTCGGTGTTCAGGCCCTCGCCGAAGACCGCGGCCTGCGCGTCGGCGGCACGGAAGGCGGCAAGCTCGGCGTCGGTGAGCTGAGAGCTGGCCATGACGGCGTCGCCGAACAACGGGGCCAGGCGGGTGGTCAGGGCGAGCCGCCCGGGCGACCAGCGGCCGATGCGGGCCGTCCAGGCGTCAGCCCCGGCGGCGAGCAACACGGCTGCGTTCTCCTCGGCTCCGTGGCAGACGGCTTCCCACAGAGCCGTGACGCCCTCGTCGTCGGTCCGGTCGACGTTGGTGACCACCCTCTCCAGTTCCCGGACCACCTCCGGACTGCCGACGGCGGCGGCCCGGTGCAACGGTCGCGCATCGGGGTCGTCGGGGTCGGCACCCGCTGCCAGGCGGGCCCGCACCACCTCCGGATCTTTCCAGCCCTCGGACCCCATGTAGTCCCAGTCCGGGCGGTCCCGCTGAACCGATTGCGGGTGCTGCGGCTCGGAGAAGAACACATGCTGGGGCTGCGCCATGATTTCCGACGGCCCCATGGTCATCCAGCCGCGGTTCTGCTGCTCGTACGGCGGCGGCAGGTCCGGCCAGACCTCCACCGCCTCCTCCGCAGCCACCCGCAGCGCCGTGCCGTCGAACTCCGTGAGGGTTTCCGGGACGGCCTGTGCGGGCCATTCGGTGATGAGGGTGAGCGGGCCCTCGGGCGGAAGCTGGGACAGGTGCAGCTTGATCCCGTAGTGGAAGAGTCCACCCGTTCCGCCGAGGAGCCGGAGACTGGGCTGTGCCGTCTCATGGCCGGAGGTACTCCACTGGTCCGGGTCCAGGGTGCCGGCACGGTGACCGTCGGCAAGCAGCACGGTGAACCGCAGCCCGTCCGGGCCGCCGCCGCGGCTCTCGTGCGCCTGGCGTCGGAAGACGCTCAGCCGGATGCTCAGCGAATCCGGCCACACTTCCCAACCGGTCAGCAGAATGGTGGTGTCCGGCCCTGTGCCGACCACGGTCTTGTGCGGCAGCCGGGCGGGCACGAACCACCACTCGGGCGGAAAAGGTTGATCGCCCGCCGACTGGTAAGCAGTGAGTAACCGAGAAGAAGTCATGCGGCCGATGATGGCACCCGCCACTGACAACGCCCCCAGAACATGGCTGCCGGGACAAGAACGACGCTTCGCACGCCTCCGTGACTCTTCCCTGTCAGCTTCTTCTGCGCGGTCTCCCGCCACCGACGGCAAGCCGTACATCCTCAAGGTCGTCTGCAAGAGCCCCGCACTGCGCAGCACCACCTCGTTCAGTGCCTTCGACAAGCCCTCGGACGTTCGGCCTCCGGCCGAGGCCGCACGTGTCGGACACAGGCGGCACCGGTCGCTGAGCCTGGCGCAATGGGCCCTGAGCGTTGTCCCGGACTGGCCCCTGGCCCCGCCAGGATGGCAGCGAGGAAAGGCCGTGAAGCCGTCGGAAGCCGAAGGCTTGGTTCGCCGCTTCATTACGCCGTAATACTGGCGGCCCGGCTTCTGCCCGCGGCGGCGAGGACAGTTCTGCGCGCGGACGGCCGGCCATGTCACGTCTGGCACAACTCAGCCCGGTGATCCGCCGGTTCGGCGATCACTGCGGCTCACGGACCATCTCCACCGCCTCACGGACATCCGGATGCGGGTCGTCGGCAAGCTGATCCAGCAGCTCGGCCACCCCGGGGGTGGACCAGCCGGCGACCGCCCACACCAGGTCCTCCCGCACACCGGGGTGGGGGTGGGCAGCGAGGTGGGTCAGCCGGGCGAGCGGGCCCCGTCGGCGCATGCCGAACCAGTGCAGCGCTTCCCGCAGCACGGCCGGGTCTCCGGGGTCGCCTGCTGACGTGACCGTTGCGAGCAGCACCCTCGCCGGTGGCGGCGGACCGTCCAGCGGATGCGGCACCCGCTCGCGCAGGCGCCGCGCCCCGTACCCTCCGCGCACCCGGCAACCGAAACAGGTGCACGGGCGGACGCCGTGCGCGTCCGGCTGGTAACGCCAGCCCACCACCTGTGGCGCCGCGCGGATCCGGTGCACTTCGCGCGGCCGGACCGCCCTGGGGACGACAACCTCCCACCCGCGCGGGTCGTCCAGTGCGGCGATCCGCCGCACCGCCTCGGCCGCGGGGACGGTGGCCTGGGCGTTCCGCGTGCGATCCGTGTAGCGCCCGACCAGCACATGCTCGTCGTCGTCCAGTCGCACATGGACGGCCACGAGCCCTCCCCGGCTGCCGAAGCGGGCCAGTTCACGCAGCCATTGATGGGTGAGGGTGTACGACGGCAGCACCGGGAAGCAGTAGACCCCGCGCGTGCCGCTCTGTCCGGAGCCGGTCGCGCGGATTCCGGATCGCCGGATGCGCGACGCGTTCGCCGCCGAGGTTATGTGCACGAACATCGCCATAGCCGGAAACTAGGCGGCGAAGCCGACATTGGTGACGTACTCGTACTGGCCCCACTGTGAGCCCAGATCCGGGAGCACGTCGGCGGTCCACGTATCGTCCAGGGCTTGGTGGTCACCGGCCGCCCAGGAGGAGACGATTTTGTCCCAGCGGCGTATGTTCATGGTCCGGTACTCCACCACTCGTTGCAGCGGCCGTGGCACCTGGGATTGATTGAGGGGGTGGATCTCCACCCTCGTCCCGCGGCCTTCGCGGTTGAGACGGGCCAGGAGGTGCCGGGCGACGTTCTGGCGGCGCACCACCCGATATGCCTGGTCGATGCGTTCCAGGTTGGCCTTCGTAGGCGACCGTTTGCCCTCCGACCACGCTTTCAGCGTCCGGTCGGTGACCGTCAGCCCGGCTTCCCTGGCGGCCTGGCGGCTCTTGCCGGACCTGGTCAGGTAATGCAGACGCGCTAGCAGGCCGCGCTTGGCCGTCACCGGGGTGGCGATGCCGCCCGCGAGTTCGTCGAGCTGACGCGCGACAGCATCACTGCCCTTGCTGCCCCGGGCACCGAACTTCCCGAAATCGATGTTCCTCTCCGGCACTACCCCTGCCCTTCCCCACCCGTCTCAGTACGGTCGCTGCCCGGCCTCGTCGCCTACGGCGGTCAAGCGCATGCCCGGAGTTCCGAAAGCCCCGCCACCAGGCTACCCAAGGCCCATTTCTCCTTCTCCGTTGCACGTATCGCACGGCGCCTCATGCTGCCACCCCTCTTCGTCCTCCCATTCGATCTTTCCGCCGCCCTGGCACGAGGAGCACAACGGCATGAGCGCCGTCTCCCCGATCCGGGCACAGACGGCGTCTTCCTCCAGGAGGACCGCGCTGACTCCTGCCGGCGCGTTCTTGGTGATCTTGACGCGTCGGCGGCCTTTCCAGGCGCCGGCCACGATGCCTTCGGTCCCATTGGCCCAGCCTGAACCGTTGGCCTCAATGCGGACCTTGTCGCCGTCTCGGATGGCACTCACTGCTGACCACTCCCGTCGCCCGATTCTCGTCAGGGGACTCATGCTGGCGCCCACGGGCACTCGCACACAACCGACGGCTGCGGCTGGACCTGGTAAATGTGCGGACCCCCGCCGCCGCGTCGGCCGCGGGGGCCCTTCCTTCCTTGCCCGCCGCTGGTAACAGCTGTTACCGTGCCGGTATGGGGAAGACACAGCTCGGTGCACGCGTCGATGCAGAGGTCGCGGAACTGGCCCGCCAGCGGGCCGCGGCGCGCAATTTGTCCCTCGGCGACTATCTGGCGCAGCTCGTGATGGAGGACGCCAGCGGGATCCGCGAGCGGGCCATGGCCGCGGCCGCCCGGTTCATCGAGGAGCACGGCGCTGTTTTCGACGAAGCCGAAGATGCCCGGAAGGCCGGTCCCGGGGCGCGTGCCGCCTGATGGAGCTGCATGTCGATGTGGCCTGGATCCTGCAGGTCGCCCAGATCGCCGGTGTCCGCGACCCCTCTCCCGACGACTACGGGGTACCGGTCGCCGCTTGCGCCCGGCATCAGGCCGAGCTCCTCGACCGGCCGGTCTATGACGGCCCTTACGCCCGTGCCGCGGCCCTGGTCCACACCCTGGGCCGCTGCCCCTGGCTGGAACGCTCGAACCTGACCGTCGCCGCCGCCAGCGGCGTGATGTACCTCGAAGCCTCCGGCATCTCCGTCAAACCCACCCGCACCGACGCCACCGCCCTGCGTGACCTGCTCCTCGAACCATCGTGCACCGCACCCCAGATCGCCGCGCTCCTGCGCTCCTGGCCCACCGCAAGCCACACCGGATAGCGACCCTGCCCGAGACCGGCCACGCAACGTCGCAGGGGAATTCCCGGAGCATCGCCCGGCGCTCCGCCCCACGTCCGCCCTGTCACGCGGGTGTGTACCCACCGAACGAGGAATCGAGCGCGAGTTCCCGGCGGAGGTCGTCCAGCGTGCGGCCGTCGGAAAGGTGCCACAGCGTCCAGCTGTTGATGACGTTGCCGGTGGCGGCCTCGGCGAACTGACCGTCAGGGGTGACGACCGCGCGGCCGAAGCGGTTGGCCCAGTACCGGTGGAAGGTGAGCACGGCGCCGGGGGCCAGGAGCCCCGCCTGCAGCAAGCCGGTGAGGGCGCCGCGAGGCACGACGGGCGGCGGCGTCGTTGCTGCGGCCCCGATGCCCGGTGCAAGCGTGACGTGGATGGTCTCGTCGCTGCCGGCGTTGGCCAAGTGCGCGATCACCGCGGAATCGAAGTGAATGCTGAGCATGGGCATACAGGCTCCCGGAGGATGGCTACACCGAGCGGATTGGCTTGCGGAATCAGCCTATCTTCTTCGATCTCCAGCGACCCGGGGGAATTTACCCGGCGCCTCCACCCACGCCACCTCGGCCATCAAACTCCAGATCCCGTCGCAGTTTTATGCGGAATCACAATCTGGGGCCACTAGGGGTTTCTCAGCATCCTCCCGATGGCTAATATATCGGCGATGATATTTCCGCCATCCCTGCCAAGCCCATGCGGTAATGGCGATTATCTCCCATTTCAACAGAGCTTCCAGGCCCGGCACAGAGCTCAAAAAGAGGAGCGCAGGTGCGAACATCCGACGTCTATATTTCCGCAGTGGGGGTGGACGTACCCGACTGCACGAGCGTTCGCCAAGCGATTGATGACGGGTTGCTGGACGCCGCGGTGGCGGAAGAGTCGGGTTTTCTCGGGGTAGCCGTTGCCGAAGAAACGCCGGCTCCGGAATTGGCTGCCCGGGCCGCACGCCAGGCGCTGGAACGCTGGACGGGAGATGTATCGACGCTGGGGCTGCTGCTCTACGTCGATTCCTTTCCCTCGGGCCCTGGTGGTTGGCTACCGCAGTCGTATCTCATGCGGGAAGTGGTGGGAGGTGATTTGCTCGCGGTCGGGGTACGTCAGGGCTGTAACGGTGTCTTCGGCGCTCTTGAGCTGGCGGCGGCATATCTGAAAGGCACCGCCACTGAGGCGGTTATCATCACCGCGTCGGACAACATGAGTTCACCGTTGGTGAATCGGTGGCAGGCGAGCCCGGGATACGTGCTGGGTGACGGAGCATCGGCTGCAATCCTCACCAGGAGCCCAGGGTTTGCTCGGCTACTTTCTGTGAATTCCGTGGCGGTGCCTGAGCTCGAGGGGATTCACCGGGGGAATCAGTCGTTGAATCCATCCACCCTGCCCGTTGATCAGCCGCTCGACCTGGGTGCCAGAATGGTCGAGTTTCGTGACAGCGGAGGGTCCTACCCTGATCTTGTTTCGAAGACGAGGGAGGCGCAGAACGAGCTGCTCACCAGCACCCTTGAGGACGCTGAAATCGGTATCGCAGACATTGCGCGAGTAGCTCTTCCGCACGGCAGCCTGAAGAACGTCCGCGCCGGAATCGCCGCCCTGGGGTTCCAGATGGAGCAGTCCACCTGGGATTACGGTTGCCGGGTGGGCCATGTCATGGCCAGTGATCAGCTGCTTTCCCTGGACCATCTGCTCAGTGCTGAGGAGCTCAGCCCGGGCGACCGGATTCTCCTCATGGGATACGGACCGGGACTGGGCATGGCAGCTGCGGTCGTCGAGATCGCCACGCTTCCTTCCTGGGTGGGTGAGCGTGGATAGACAGATGAACATCGTGACGGATTCGACGTTGCAGAGCTAAGTGCCCATCGATGCCATAGGCCCGTCGATGCCATAGACGTTCACTAATCCTTGTGGAGGGTTGATGGTTTCCGACCGCTTTCCGGCCGTCGAGGGCAGAAGGCCATATGATCCCGTTGACCTGTCATCGCGAGCTTTCTGGTCGCAAACCGCAGCCCAACGGGAAAAATCTTATGCAGTACTTCGAGAACAACGGCCGGTCTCCTGGCATCCACCCATCGAAGGAAACTCAGCGCCGAGTGAGGGTGCGGGCTTCTGGGCCATTGTTCGGCATGAGGATATCGTCACAGTCAGCCGCCAGAACAGCGTGTTCATCGCCGGAGCCGGCGTCTTGTTCGAGGACATCCCTGAGGGAACTCTCGACGGCTCACTATCCCTTCTCGCCATGGATCACCCCGGACACACGAAGTTGAGGCGACTGGTCTGCGGTGCGTTTACGATGAAGCGCGTCACCCAGATGAAAGAGATCATGGAGGCGCACGCGAGACAGATTGTCGATGAATTGGCCGCCTGCCCTGACGGCCGGGCAGATTTCATCGAGAAGTGTTCCTCACTTTTTCCGATGCGCGTGATCTCCGACATTGTCGGAATCTCTCGTGACCAGCAAGATGACGTCGTCGCGGCAGCGATCGCGTTGAGCAGTGTCGCACCCGACGAAACGGCTACGGACGGGCTCGCCCTCATGGAAGGGGCGATGAAAGGTAATCGCTTTCTGCGCGACGTAGCACTGGATTTGGCCACGCGGCGACGAGCCCAGCCGGCCGATGACCTTATGACTGTATTGGTCGAGGCAGAATCCGAAGGGGAACGGCTGACCGATTCCGAGATCGTCGACCTATTTGTACTGCTTTGCATTGCAGGCTATGACAGCACAAAGCAAACCATTAACCACGGGCTCAAATTGTTGACCGATCTGCCCCAGCAAAGAGCATGGCTGCTGGAGGACCTGGAAGGGCGTATCGGAACTGCCGTTGAGGAAATTCTTCGCTACGCCACATCCGTGATGACTTTCCGTCGCACTGCGGCAATCAATACAGAACTCGGCGGCCAACACATCAAGGCAGGCGACAAGGTGGTGATGTTCTATCCTTCAGGCAATCGTGATGCTTCGATTTTCCCGGAGCCGGAGTGTTTCGATCTGAGCCGCGATCCCAATCCCCACGTAGCCTTCGGAGGCGGTGGCGCCCACTTCTGTCTGGCTGCCCAGCTCGCCAGATTTCAGTTGCGCGCCCTCTTCACCACTCTGTTGCGTCGGCTACCGGATATCGAAGCGGAGGAGCCTCAGTACACGGCCAGCACATCTCTCAATAAGATCAGTCGACTGCCGTGCCGCTTCACCGCCGGATGGACCGGACGAACCGGATGAATACCTGCTCGTGAACGCCACGGCGGGCCCTGCGCCGCCTGCCAGGCGCAGGGGGGACCCGGCCCACTGGTGCAGGCGGGCACGCAAAGGGCTCGTCCCCGCCTCCGCCGTTCATCTGGACCCCGCCGGCCGGTGGAAGGCTTAGGAGTTCGCTGTCGCCTCGGCAGGCTCGTCGGTTTTCCCAGCGGTCCGGTCTGCGTCTGTGCCTGTGTCCGCTGTGTCCGCCTGGCTCGCCGCCGAGTAGAACACCGAGCGCTGCTGCCGGGTGCGCAGGGCCTGACCGCGGGAGACCAGCGTTTCCAAGGCGTTGCGCACCAGCGTGGGCTTCACCTCGCGCTCCGGGTAGGCCGTGGCGACGGTGGCGGTGATCTCGGAGGCCGAGCGAGGTTCGTCGTGCTCCTTCAGACACGCGGCGACGAGTGCGTGCAGGGGGGCCTTCGCAGCCCGTGCGGCCTTCTCGACGGGCGCGTCCTGCTGCCCCGTCTTCCCTGCTCGGCGGGGTGCCTTGGGCTTTTGGGCGCCCGCTCGCGCGGCGGTTCCCCGGCGCTGGCGGGGAACCGCTGCCGTCTCCTCCTTCGTGGCGGTGTCCGGTCCCTCGGCACTGTCAGCGGCGGCGAGCGGCCGGGAGGCCAGTGATTCCTGCATGCGCAGAATCAGTGCGTGGTCCTGGCGGAGGGTCTCCAGGCGCGCTTGAAGAGCTTCCAGCTCGGCAGTGATGCGCTTCTGTTCGTCCGCGTTGGACACCAGGTCGGCGGTCAGTTTCTCGCGGTACTGGTCCGCCAGGCTGATGGCGTCCGAGGGGTCGGTCTGGTCAGTCACTGTTTTCTCGCCTTCTGGGAGTGTGCTCGCGGCCGATGGTACTCATCCGGGCAGTCATACTTTCCCGTTCGGACCTGTCGCAAGGGCAGCTGACATGGTGTCGCGGCCGCGGACCGACTGACTCCCGGCCCACGGTGGTTGCTGAACCGGGCGCCTTGAGGGACGAGGAGGCTGTCTCACTGCCGGTCAGATGCCACCGATCCGTTGCCACCGATTTCCTTGTCGATCAGCGCGAACACCTCCTCGTCGGTCGCGGTGTGCAGCTCGGCACTGCGATCGGGTCCGCTCTCACCCGGTTCCGCCGCTCTGCTCACCTCTCCGGCCAGCGCACGCAGCCGCCGGGCGAGAACGCTGCGGCTGTCGGCGCCGAGCACCACGCCGGACAGGGCCGCCTCCAGGCGGCCGAGTTCGGCGAAGGCCGGCGGCACGGCCTCCGCACCGTCGCCGACCTCCGGCAGCAGCCGTTCGAGCAGGTGCTCGGCGAGCGCGACCGGGGTGGGATAGTCGAAGGCGAGAGTGGCGGGGAGGCGGAGTCCTGTGTCTCCGTGCAGTCCGTTGCGCAGTTCCACGGCGGCGAGCGAGTCGAAGCCGAGGTCGCGGAACGAGGCCCGGGGATTGACGGCTTCGGGGCCCGGGTGGCCGAGAACTGCGGCGATACGGGTGCGGGTGAGAGTGAGCATCACGTTCTTCCGGCCGGCCGTGTCCTGGGCCGCGAGGCGGGCACGCAAGACGTCGGGGCCCTGGTCCGCGTCCGTCCGCGAGCGCCGGGCCGGCACGCGGACCAGATTCCGGAAGAGCGGCGGGACGGCGCGGCCGATACGGAAACCCGTCGTATCCAGACGTACGGGCACCAGCGTGGGCCGGCCGCAGGTCAGGGCCGCATCGAAGAGCGAGAGCGCCTCGGACGTGGTCAGCGGCCTGATGCCGGTGCGAGCCATGCGCTCACGGTCCGCGCGGCCCAGGTGCCCGGTCATACCACTGGTCTCTCCCCACAGGCCCCACGCCAGGGACAGGGCCGGCAGGCCGTGGGCGTGCCGGTGGTGGGCGAGGGCGTCGAGGACGGCGTTGGCGGCGGCGTAGTTGCCCTGGCCGGGTGAACCGAACGTCCCGGCGGCCGAGGAGTAGGTGACGAACGCCGTCAGCGTGGTGACTTCGCGCGTCAGTTCGTGGAGGTGGAGCGCGGCGTCGGACTTCGGTCGGAGAGCCGCGTCGAGGTGCTGGGGCGTCAGCGAGGTCAACGTGGCGTCATCCAGGGCACCCGCCAGGTGGACGACGCCGACGAGCGGGTGCTCGGCGGGGATACCGCGCAGAAGCGCCGCCACAGCGGCACGGTCGCCGATGTCACAGGGCTGGACCGTGGCTTCCACCCCCGAGGCGGCCAGTTCTTCCAGGAGCGCGCCGACGCCCGGTGCGTCCGGCCCGCTGCGGCTGGCCAGCAGCAGCCGCCGCACACCGTGCTCGTGGGCCAGGTGACGGGCGAGAGCCATGCCCAGCGCCCCTGTACCACCGGTGATCAGCACCGTGCCGGAAGACCCGAACGGCTTCGGGTCCGGGACCTCGTCGGCGGCCGCCGCTCCCTGGGGGGCGGGGAGCCGGGCCAGGCGGGGCACGAGCAGTTCCCCGTCACGCAGGGCCGCTTGGTGCTCTCCCCCTGCCACCAGTGCCGCCACCGCGGCCCGGACGTCCTGTGAACCGTCCGGGTCGAGACCGTCCGGGTCGAGACCGTCCGGGTTGAGATCGTCCAGGTCGAGGAGGACGATACGGCCCGGGTTCTCGGACTGTGCGGAGCGGATCAGCCCCCACACCGCCGCGCCCGCCAGGTCCCGCACGTCCTCGCCGGGGGTGGCCGCCACCGCCCCTCTGGTGAGAACGACGAGCCGACTGTCATTGAGCCGGCTGTCCAGCAACCACGCCTGCACCAGACCCAGTACGCGGTGTGTGACCGTGTGAATGTCCTCCACTGCGCCGCACCCCGTGCGCCCGTCGCTGCCGGCGAGCACCGGCAGCAGAAGATTTCCGGCAGGCTCCGTGCCGTCCTCTTCCACAGTCGCCATATAGGCGGCCGGGTCGGTGAACGTGACCGGGGCGGGCGACCCGAAGCCCTCCCCCGCGTAGGCGTTCGCCGCCAGTACGGCCCATGTCGCCGCAGGGGTGGACAGGGCTCCCTCCGTACGAGGCCCCCGTTGCCACTCCAGGCCGTGGAGGTGCTCATGCCGGTGAGTGGGAGATGCCGCTCGCAGCGCGTCCACCGACACTTGGCGCAGCTCCAGCGAACCGATGGCGGCCACTGGGCGGCCCGTCTCGTCGGTTACTGCGAGTGAGACAGAGCGTCGTTCCCCTGTGCCTTGCCCCAGGGTGAGCCGGACCCTCAACATGCTGGAGCCTGCCAGGGTCAGCGACACATCGGTGAAGGAGAAAGGCAGGACAGGCTGTCCGTCTCTTTCACCATGCGGCAGGAGTGCGGCGGCGTGCAGGGCGGCGTCGAGAAGCGCCGGGTGCAGACCGAATCGGTCAGCCTCGCCCGCTTCCTCCTCGGGCAGACACACCTCAGCGAACACGTCCGCACCCTGCCACCATGCCGCTCGCAGCCCTTGGAATGCAGGCCCGTAGACGAGCCCAGTGACCGCGTACTGGTCGTAGAGCTGATCCAGTTCCGCCGCCGAGAGCTTGACCGCCCCTGGTGGTGGCCATGCCTCCACCGCCTGGTTGCCGGGGAGCGACGGCAGGTCGGCCGCGGTCGGGGGGCCGGACGCTTCCGGGCGGAGGGTGCCGGTGGCGTGGTGTTGCCAGGTGTGGTCGGTGTCGGGGTTGTGGGGGGTTTCGGGGCGGGAGGAGATGGTGAGGGTCCGGTGTCCGGTGTCATCCGGGGTGCTGACGGTGATTTGGAGGACGGTCGCTTGGTCGTCGGGGAGGGTGAGGGGGGTGTGGAGGGTAAGTTCTTCGATGTGGGGGGTGTGGGTGTGGTGCCCGGCTTGGAGCGCGAGTTCGAGAAAGGCGGTACCGGGGAGGAGGACCGTGCCGGCGACCGTGTGATCGGCGAGCCAGGGGTGGGTGGACAGGGAGATCCGGCCGGTCAAGAGGAACCCGTCCCCCTCGGCGAGAGCCACCGCCGCGCCCAGTAGTGGGTGTCCGGCCGGTTCCAGGCCCATTGCTCCCGCGTCCCCGGTGCCCGGCGCTGCGGTGAGCCAGAACCGCTGGCGTTGGAACGGATAGGTCGGCAGATCCGTGAGACGAGGCCGAGGGGAGCACCGGGTGTAATGCGCGGCCCAGTCAACCGCCCGGGCGGTATGGACGTGAGCGAGGGAGGTGAGGAAGCGGTGAGTGTCGTTGGTGTTGCGGCGCAGGGTTCCGGTGACGGTGACCGGGATAACCGTCTCGTTCGGAGTGGTGTCGGTAGTTTCGTGGATGGCGGTGGTGAGGGTGGGGTGGGGGCTGCATTCGATGAAGAGGTGGTGGCCGTCCTGGTGGAGGGTGTGGACGGCTTGGGTGAAGCGGACGGGGTGGCGGAGGTTGCGGTACCAGTAGCCGGCGTCCAGGTTGGTGGTGTCGTTCCACTGGTTGTCGAGGGTGGAGAAGAACGGGATGTTTCCCTGGCGGGGGGTGATGTCTGCGAGACCGGCCAGAAGCTCGTCGCGGACACTTTCGACGTGGGGGCTGTGGGAGGCGTAGCTGACGGGGATCTGTTTCGCTCTGATGTGGTGTTCGCGGCAGTGGGCGAGGAGTTCTTCTGCCACTGTCTGTTCGGCGGAGATGATCGTGGAGCGGGGGCTGTTGTGTGCGGCTACCCAGGCCCGGCCTGGCCAGTGGTGTTCCAGGAGGTCGCCGGCTTCGTCCCCGGACAGAGCGAGGGCGGTCATGGTGCCCGTGTCTGCGGCCATCTCGTCCAGAAGCCGGCTGCGCAGGGTGATGATTTTCGCGGCGTCGCGCAGGGTGAGGGCGCCGCAGACGTGGGCGGCGGCGATCTCGCCCTGGGAGTGGCCGATGACGGCGTCAGGAGTGATGCCGTAGGAGGACCACAGGCGGGCCAGGGAGACCATCACCGCGAACAGCAGGGGCTGGACGACCCCTGCTTGTTCCCACGCGGGATCGTCCTGCGGCCGGCTGAGCATGCCGGTCAGGTCCCAGCCGGTGAACGGGACCAGGGCCTGCCCGCACTCCTCCATGGACGCGGCGAAGACCGGCGAGCTCTCCAGCAGGCCCCGGCCCATTCCCGCCCACTGACCGCCCTGGCCGGGGAAGACCAGCACCGTGCCACTGGTGCTCGTGCTGGTCCCCCGGACCACAGAGGCGTGCTCTTCACCGGCGGCCAGAGCCGACAACCCGGCCAGGAATCCGTCCCGATCCCCGCTCAGCAGCACCGCGCGGTGATCAAACACCGACCGGCCCGACGCCAGCGAATACCCCACATCCGCCAGAACCGTTTCGGGTTGGGTGGTGAGCAAGCGATGCAACTGTCCGGCCTGCGCTCGCAAAGCACCTTCAGTCTTCGCTGAGACCGGCCACGGCAACGGCAACGGCAGGGCTGAGGGAGTTGTTTGCCCGTCTTCCGGGTCCGGGGCGTCGTCATCCCGGGCGGGCGCCTGCTCGATGATGACGTGCGCGTTCGTCCCGCTGACGCCGAACGAGGAGACTCCTGCCCGGCGGGGCCGTCCGTCCGTCTCCGGCCAGGGCACCGGCTC